>NZ_CP127162.1:4365000-4427500 GCF_030263935.1 Paenibacillus polygoni
ATACTTAGATAGTTCTTTTGCAGGTGCAAATCTAGCATACATACGGAAGACTGTTTTATAACGGTTAGCTATAGCATATCGGATTTCACGATCCAACCTAGAATCACCGAGATCAAGCAGCATCTCATCGAGTTCCTTGCGAATCACATAATCTAGTTCTTTACATTCTTTCTCATTAAACAGCATTCCGAGCATCACAATACTCCTTCATCATGTTTTTTATCTGCCTTACAAGATGTTTTATTGTTATGCTCATGTTTTGCCATAAATATGAATTGAAACTCAAATTACTTTACAAGCGCAAATGTGATCGTGCTTTCAATAATGGCAGCAATGAATAGAAAAATAACAATCCAGACAGAAGCCGTACCGGTTTGTCTCATAAAGGAATGCAAGTCTACCGTTCGATTGCGAGTCCGATTTATTTTCTGGCCTAAGGATTTAATGATAAGCACGCCAAACTTTAGACCAAACGCACATGCGATGATAATAGCGGGAATTTCTATGATTCCGTGCGGCAGCAACCCTTTTACAACCACATCGTACATACTTACACCCTGTTGCCATGATAAATGCAGTAAAAAGCCTAAAACTCCCCCATTAATGACAAGAAAAATAATGGGAATGAATCCTGCTAGTGCCCCAGCAAATATAACAAGCACCGCCTTAGTTGCATTGTTCCAAAATATGAAGGTGAAAAAGTTCCACTGTACATTATCCCCCTGCTGCAGCTGCTCACTAATTTCTTTAATCCCGCTAATTTGCTGAATCATAATTTCTTGTAAAACCCCCGTGCTAATCCAACCAAGGACTCCTCCAACCAAAAATATGATGGCCGATGCCCACACATAATTTGATATCGACTTAAGATCTTTAATAAAGGTTTGTAGACGAAACATTTTGTTCCCCACTTTCTATGGTCAATGTAAGACTGAGTTAGGTTGCTTGTCATATGTACAAGGTACGAGCATACATATAAGAGTAAACGATTTGGTAAATGGAAGGAGCATCGATTATGAATTCATATTTCTATGTCTTAAATGGACGAAAGATCAAGAAATTTCTGATTGTATTCGCTGCAGCAATCTTCACTCTTGGAATCATCTACGTGGAGACAGAAAATGTATCCGTATTCTCTGAGGGTGGAGGTTCTCCATCCGCAGTATACAGTGTTCCCACAGAGAAAAAAATAATCGCTCTGACGTTTGATATCAGCTGGGGGGATAAACGCACCGAACCGATTCTAAAAGTACTAGAGGATAAAAAAGTACAAAAGGCTACTTTTTTTCTGTCTGCCCCCTGGTCAAAAACACACCCTGATATGGTTACAAAGATTAAAGAATCCGGTTTTGAAATTGGCAGCCACGGATATAAGCATGTGAATTACAGTAGTTTAACGGAAGAAGAAATCCAAAAGCAAATTACAACAGCCCACTCTATTTTAACCGATGTATCGGGAAAAGAACCGAACTTACTCCGCCTTCCAAACGGGGATTTTGATAAGCGAGTACTTCGCATTGCAGATAACCTTAAATACCAGGTTGTTCAGTGGGATACTGATTCCCTAGATTGGAAGAATCCTGGAGTTGATCAGATTGTAAATCGTGTTGTCAGTAAAGCTCATCCTGGCGATATTGTTCTTCTCCATGCCAGTGACTCTGTAAAACAAACTCATGAAGCATTACCGATTATTATTGATCAGCTTCGTCAAAAAGGATATGAGTTCGTGACTGTATCCGAATTAATTAATCAGTCTAATGTAAAAGGAACGGAAGTACGCGATCAAGCATTTATAGACCAACATATTGAAGATGCAGGAGGCCTGTAAACAAAAAGAGCTAACGCTTAAGTTAGCTCTTTTGCTTTGAAATCCGTTCTTGATACAATTCGGTGAAGCATGAGAATCTGATATGTATTACAAGCAAGAAGTGGAATCACGGTAAATGTGGTAGCTGCATTCTCCCCAATATTTAAAACACCGATGGTCTCCACTATCGTTAAAGCAATCATGAAAAATAAAGTAGGTATTAGGGCATTACTATTTGTAGCTTTTACTTTAAAATATGCGGTTACAAGGGCGGTCATTAAAATAATGAGACTAAGCAGCATATCAGTAAACCCTGTATTACTATGCTCCATAAATATACGGAAGAACATTAATTCCAGTAAGGCAAGAATCGTTAGAGCCAACTGAATGTAATTCCATGTTTTTATAGAAAATGTGCCTCTCCCCATATAATTAAGGATTAAATAAGCGAAAAAACCTAGCTGGGAATAGACACTAATCATCATACCTGCTCCAAACAAGATAAGTAGATACAATAGAAAATCAGCTGTACTTGATGGCTTGTATTCCCACGTGGTGAGTATAAGTCCCGTTAATAATGATGCGATCCCACCAATACATAGGGTTTGCCAGAATAAATTAAACCATTTCCTTAAATTCAAAACTTTTCCACCTCCAAGTGTTTATTTTACCAACGATCTCTAAAAAACACCATGGCTTAACAGACATAAATCCCGTCCTTGCCCCACATACTACATTTAGTTATTCAGACAAAGGGGATGTGGAACAAGTGAAGTGGCACAGTATTAAAGGTTTATGTATGGCAGGAGGTCTGGCTTTATTTTTATCCGGTTGCGGTTCTGATAATCCAAGTGCTGCTCCGCAGGGGAGTTATAAAGAAACAAAAACAATGGTCATAGATATTCTAAAAAGCGACGAAGGTAAAAAAGCTCTGGAAGAGGCGCTTCTCGGAGAACGTAGTTCCGGACAAAGTTCATCCAGTGAAGCAGGTTCGGGGAGTAATTCAAGCAGTTCAGGAAATACATCTAAAGGGTTAGGAATAAAAATGCTCACTTCGCAAAGCTCTTCTGATGAAATCAGAGTGGCTGTTAAAGACACCTTGTCTTCTCCTGAGTATAAAAAAGTATTCGAGGAAATTATGAAAGATCCTAAATTTGCCGGGGATTTTGCAAAAGTAGTCAATTCCCAAAGTAAACAAATTCATATGGAACTTATTAAAGATCCCTCCTATCAAAAATCGATGGAAGATATCTTAAAATCACCGGAAATGACTAAAATGTTATTACAACTAACCCAAACAGCAGATTATCGTAAACAGACGATGAGTGTGATGCAGGAAGCCATGCAAAATCCTATTTTTCGGATGGAAGTTATGGAACTCTTAAAATCTGTCGTCAAAGAAGAACTTCAGCCTAAACAAAGCGAAGGTGCTGGAGGAGATCAAGAGAAGAAAGACCAATCTAAGAGCCAAGGCGGTAAAAAAGAACAAGGCGGCAGTAGTAGTGGCGGCGGTGAAAGCAGTGGTACTGGTGGGTAACTAATCATTACTAGGTCGTACATCTAGAAAAAAACATGGCCAAGCGAAGCGCTTGGCCTTTTGAATATACTCGTTTAGTGATTTTGTGTAATCACCGAAAAGTTTTACTTTGTAATTAAGTGTTTGGCCACTTCATCATATATTTTACCGATCTCTGTATCTTCCTTATACACTGAAGGTGAAAAATCCGGTTCAGATATATGATTATCCGGAGAACCCAGTGGAATTTGAGCAAGAAGTTCTGTGTGCAAGCTTTCTGCTAGTCGCCCTCCTCCACCTCTTCCAAATACATAATCTTTTGTACCGCATGTACTGCACTCGTAGTAAGCCATATTTTCTATTACACCAAGTAGTTCATGATTGGTTTGGATCGCCATAGCCCCTGCTCTAGCAGCAACAAATGCAGCTGTGGCATGCGGTGTGGTCACTATAATTTCTTTGCTTTGTGGAATCATTTGGTGTACATCAAGCGCGACGTCGCCTGTGCCAGGAGGTAAATCAAGGATCATATAATCTAAATCCCCCCAATTTACATCACTAAAGAACTGACGCAGCATCTTGCCAAGCATCGGTCCTCTCCAAATGACAGGGCTGTTCTCTTGTACGAAGAAGCCCATAGACATTACCTTCACACCAAAGCGCTCCACCGGCTCAATTACTCCATCTATCAGTACAGGTGCATCTTCAATGCCCATCATATCTGGGACACTAAAACCATAAATATCTGCGTCTATGATTCCTACTTTTTTACCTTGTCTCGCCAGGGCAACTGCCAAGTTAACAGTCACCGTAGATTTCCCTACTCCCCCTTTACCACTAGCGATCGCTATAAAGGTAACTCCTGATTCGGGATCAAGCAACTCATGAGATTCCATCCCAGCTGCGTGTCCTTTTACAAGCACTTCATCATCAGTAGGTTCTGTTCCTTGGACTGAATTCTGTTTAAAGCTTTGGATTGATTCTTTTTCAGCATCTGACGCAAGGCGCATTCTTACGTGCACCTGTTTTACGCCTGCTTCCTGAAGAAGGGCTATGATATTATTTTTTAAAATATTGCGAACGTTTTCATCATCGGTTAAACAAATCAAGGTTAAAGCCACACTGTCCTCTTTCACCATGACATCCCTAATAAACTGCAAATCTGTAAATAACAGACCGCTTACAGGCTCCTGCAAGGTAGAAAGCACTTCTAGTACTTGATCTCTTGATAACATGATAATTGCACCTCAGCTTTATCTATTGGCATGTATTTCACTCAGATCTTTCTAATACATGTCCATTATATCACTCACCGAGGTGCAGATGGCCTACTTTTTCATTTTCTCACCAGACGTGTATCTTAGAATCCCCTTGTAAACCGAAGCTGCCACTTTGCGCTGATATTCCTCTTCTGCAAGGAGTCTAGATTCCTCGGGGTGAGATAGAAAACCAACTTCTACTAATACCGCTGGCATTTTTAGCGCTTGCAGCAGGTATACCGTATTTACTGTTTTGGCCACTCGGTCTGTGTTCTCGAGGTTTCTTCTTATCTCATCTTGAACAAGTGCAGCAAAATCTGCATTATCTTCATGATTAGGGTAGTAGAAGACCTGAGCACCACTCCAGCGATTTGAAGGAATACTGTTCATATGAATGGTAATAAAAAGATCTGCTTTTTTGTCACTAATCATCTTAACTCGCTGCTTTAAATCTTCCGTTTTCCGTCTTGCGTAAGATTTGGTCTCAGGGGAAGCAAGGTCTACATCCCTTTCTCTTGTCATCACCACTGTAGCACCTGCTTGCTGCAAATAATCACGTAGGTATAGAGCCACTGCTAAATTGATATCTTTCTCAATGATTCCTTGTTTGCTGACAGCCCCCCCATCAGGCCCTCCATGACCAGCATCAAGAGCTATGACCTTACCCGATAGCGGCAAGCTCCATGTGCTCCACGTCTTTGACGCCGGGACCTCATACACAGCAATACAGATGAATAGTGCCAGTAAGAGAACACCCATCATCAGTTTTTTCATCGTGCTCACATGAATCCATACCATGAATTTGTTGTTCGAACTCTGTTTACGCATAAAAAAGCCACCTCCGATCCCATAAATGACCATAATGATCTATATGGGACGAGATGGACAAATATACCGTTCACAGGGACAAACTTATAAGTTCTAAGATGTAACGTGTTCTGCCATACCTTGAATCAATATTTGGGCCACTTCTGGACGTGTGAATTCAGGTGGCGGACACTTGCCCTCACGGAGAAGGGCTCTTACTTTGGTGCCAGACAAAGTCATATGGTCTTCTTTACTATGCGGGCACGTTTTGGCAGAAGCCATATTGCCACATTTTAAACAGAAAAAGCTATGTTCAAAGAAAAGAGGAGTGATTCCAAGTTCCTCAGATGTAAAGTTAGTAAATATCTCTTGTGCCTCATAGGTACCATAGTAGTCTCCTACCCCAGCATGATCCCGACCCACAATAAAATGAGTACATCCATAGTTTTTGCGTACTATCGCGTGGAAAATAGCCTCTCTAGGGCCCGCATAACGCATTGCTGCTGGGAAGACACCTAGAAAGGTGCGATCGGCAGGATAATAGTTCTCAAGAAGCGCTAAATAACTGTTCATACGAACATTCGCGGGAACGTCATCTGATTTTGTTTCACCTACCAGCGGGTTAAGGAATAATGCATCTACAATCTCCATGGCGCTTTTCTGAATGTATTCATGGGCACGGTGAACGGGGTTCCGTGTTTGGAAACCAACAATCGTTTTCCAGCCATTTTGTTGAAAAAGTTGTCGTGTCTGCTCGGGGTCATAGTAGAACTCATTAAATTTAGCAGGTTGTTTACGATTTAACACGAAGATAGGACCGCCAATATAAAAGACAGAACGTTCAAACAGTTTTTTTACCCCTGGATGTTCATGATCATTTGTCTTATACACATTCTTCGCTTCTATATCATGATCAACTTTATAAATGCTTTCTATCGTGAGGGTGCCGTATATAACATTGTCTTCTTGACCTGTAAGTGCAATGGTCTCACCAATTTGAAGGTTTTGTGCAGTCTCCTGGTCAACGTCAAGCGTAATAGGTATGCTCCAGACTGTACCATCTGCAAGTCTCATTCCTTCAATTACTGACTGATAGTCTGCTTCATTCATAAAGCCCGTAAGCGGAGAAAAAGCTCCTACCCCTATGAGATCAAGATCCGAAATGGTCCAATTGCTTATTGGTAAGTGTCTTAGTTTTTCAGCTTCTTGGAGCATTTCATCCCTATTCCCATCTTCTACAATTCGATTCACTAATGTACCACCGTGAGGTAATATCGATGCCATGATCTCATCTCCCTATAGTCATATACGCTTTAGCAATGTAATAAATATTTATTTATGAAGTCCGCATTCCGTCTTATCATTGCCTGACCAGCGACCTGCGCGCGGGTCTTCACCTGGCATTACCTGTCTGGTGCACTGCTCACAGCCGATACTAGGGTAGTTCTGATCATGCAAAGCATTATAAATCAAATTATTATCTTTGATGTAATTCCATACGTCCTCATTCGTCCATCCAGCAATTGGGTTAAATTTCATAAGTCCAAATTTCGTGTCATACTCTACCTTCTTAGAGTTAGCACGAGTTGGCGCTTGATCACGGCGAATCCCCGTAATCCAAGCATCATATTGAGATAAAATACGCGTAAGCGGTTCTACTTTGCGAATATTACAGCAAGCGTTAGGATCTGATTTCCAAAGCTCTGGACTATAAGTAGCAGCTTGCTCATCAGGTGTGAGCTTGGGAGAAACACGAACAAAGTCAATATGATAACGTGCTACAAGTCGATCCCTTGTTTCATATGTCTCTTTAAAATGAAAGTCTGTATCAAGATAGAAGATATCGGTAGAAGGACTGATTTTTTGTATCATATCCACTAAAACAACATCTTCTGCACCAAAACTACATGCAAAAGTAATGTTCGGAAATGTCTCAACAGCATATTGAATAATCTCTTCAGGAGAAGCATCTTCCAGTTCAATTGCCTTGTCTCTTGCCAATTCTTCTTTTTCTAACAGATTCACAATGAAACCTCCCATAGGGGTGATATTTTTTACACTAAACCGATATATATGATATGAATTACAATTAAGTATAAATATTTCCAGTTATATGTCAATGCTATTTCCAAGGTAAACTGTCAGAATTAAAAGAAATTATATATATTCCAATTCTATTCCTACGATGTGAATCAAATTCTTAACACATGAAAACAGTAAATTTGTAACGATAGATAAAGGAATAAGAAGCATTTCGTCTATATAGATCTATAAAGTAACTAACATTGATAAAAAATTGATTTTCTATATAACAAAAAAAGTCCTCTCTTCCGAAGAAGAAAGGACTTTTGATCCGAACAGATTAACGTTTGGAGAACTGAGGTGCGCGACGAGCCGCTTTAAGACCGTATTTTTTACGTTCTTTCATACGTGGGTCACGTGTTAAGAAGCCAGCTTTTTTCAAGCTTCCACGGTACTCAGAATCTACTTTAAGAAGTGCACGGGCGATACCGTGACGAATTGCTCCTGCTTGACCAGTAATACCGCCACCGTGAGCAATAACGAGGATATCGTAGTTGCTTGTAGTTTCAGTCAGTTCAAGTGGTTGTTTAACGATCAGTTTGAGTGTTTCCAAACCGCCGAAATAATCGTTGATATCACGTTTGTTAATGACAATGCGTCCTTCACCCGGTACAAGGCGAACACGAGCTACCGAATGTTTACGACGACCTGTCCCATAGTATTGTACTTGTGCCATGAAACTGTCCTCCTTTTAATTATCCGCGAAGTTCGTAAACTTCAGGTTTTTGTGCTGCATGTGGATGTTCAGCGCCAGCATATGCTTTCAATCTAAGTTTCATTTGGTTACCCATACGAGTTTTAGGAAGCATGCCGTGTACAGCAAGTTCGATCATACGTTCAGGTTTGTTATTTACCATGTCTTTTGCAACAGTGACTTTAAGACCACCTGGGTGCATGGAATGACGATAGTATTTTTTGTTATCCATTTTCTTACCTGTAAGAACAATTTTCTCAGCGTTGATGACAACAACGAAATCACCAGTGTCAACGTGTGGAGTAAATTGTGGCTTATGTTTACCGCGGATCAAAGCCGCAGCTTCGCTCGCCAAACGGCCAAGCGTTTTGCCTTCAGCGTCAATGATGTGCCAGTTACGCTCTACTTCATTAGGCTTAGCCATATAAGTGGTACGCATGAAAAGATCCTCCTTTAAATATCGCGTTCATAATACGCATAAATAGTTATCATTTATATTCGTTAAAAGTTGCTGTTAGTTTGATGGATTTACGTGTGTTGCATATCGTTTACTTAAATGGGGCTGTGGGAAAGCCATTAAGAAAACACAACTTATATATTACACGATTAAATGCTACTTCGCAAGACATTATCGCAGGTTTTTTTTAGGAGATGTTCATACTCTACATTCCATAACATTAAACCTTTACTAACCGCTGTTGGGCCAGCCGCAGAACGGTCTTGTGCAGCTAGGATATGTTTCATATCCTCAGGCTGACGTTTCCCTTCTCCTATCTCCAGAAGCGTACCGATAATAATCCGGACCATATGCTGAAGAAAACCACTGCCGGTCAAATAGATATGAATAACACCTTGATCTCGCGGATGATCCACTCTGCACATAGAAGTGTCGTGGTCCAATCGCGCTTCATATAAAGTCCTGACATGGGAATCCTTCGTTGAATGTCTGGATGCGAAAGAAGTAAAGTCGTGTGTACCTAGTAAGTACGGCAAACTTTCATTCATCGCCTTAATATCGAGCTTGCCTGGATGGTGCAACTGTATCCGGCGATTAAATATATCTACAAATTGATTTGCATTAATTGTGTAACGATACGTCTTTCTTTTGGCAGAACGCCTGGAGTGAAATGAGAGTGGTACTTCGTATGCATCTGTTATAACGATGTCGTCAGGCAGTCTTGTGTTAAGAGCCATGCACCAGCGCTCAAGAGGAATCTTGGACTCTGTGTGAAAGTGAAACACTTGCCCTCTTGCATGGACCCCAGCATCAGTACGTCCCGAAGCATGGATTTTGATTTCCTCTCCAGTCAGATAGTTAATCGATTTTTCGATAATATCCTGTATTGTGTTGCCTATGGGCTGTGTCTGGAAACCAAAGTAATCCGTTCCATCGTAATTCACACGCATACAAATATTCCGCATTATTCTCACCTCATCATACCATACTAATCAAAGTAACCATTCGTAATGACAGCATCACAATGAAAAAGAGCTCCTCTCGGAGCTCCTCCCCAAACTACAGCGCAGCACTAGCGAAAAAAAGGGGCAGTTCAGAACCTAGATCCTGTCCACCCTTCCTTCACTCTCGCTTCATATTACACGCGGTCTACTAATTCCAAGTAAACCATAGGTGCAGAATCACCGCGACGAGGTCCCAGTTTCATGATACGAGTGTATCCACCTGGACGCTCAGTGTAACGTGGTGCAATATCGCTGAACAGTTTTTGAATTGCATCCTGTTCACCATCAATTGTTTCACGGCGCACATATGCAGCAACTTGACGACGTGCGTGCAAATCACCTTTTTTAGCTTTAGTGATCAGTTTTTCAGCGATAGAACGAACTTCTTTCGCTTTCGCTTCCGTCGTTTGAATGCGCTCATACAAGAACAGATCCGTTACGAGGTCACGGAACAATGCTTTACGAGCACTGGAGTTACGACCCAACTTTTGGTATGCCATGTTTTCCCCTCCTTCACTTCAAGCAATCGTGTTGCTATTCTTCTGTACGAAGACCCAAACCAAGCTCTTCGAGCTTCTCTTGCACTTCTTCTAAAGATTTACGACCCAGGTTACGAACCTTCATCATGTCCTCTTCAGTTTTCGTTGTAAGTTCTTGAACCGTGTTGATACCAGCACGTTTCAAGCAGTTATAGGATCGAACAGATAGATCGAGCTCTTCGATCGTCATTTCTAGTACTTTTTCTTTTTTGTCTTCCTCTTTTTCGACCATGATTTCTGCATCTTTCGCTTCGTCTGTTAGACCCACAAAGAGCAGTACATGTTCAGTCAAGATTTTAGCGCCAAGACTTACAGCTTCTTCTGGACGAATGCTGCCATCAGTCCAAATTTCAAGTGTAAGCTTATCGTAGTTTGTTACTTGACCTACACGCGTATTTTCAACACCGTAGTTGACACGCGCAATCGGGGTATAGATCGAATCCACAGGGATGACGCCGATCGGCTGATCATCGCGTTTATTCCGATCTGCCTGGACGTAGCCGCGACCGCGATTGGCATAAATACGCATGTGAAGTCTCGAACCTGGACCAAGAGTAGCGATATGAAGATCCGGATTAAGGATTTCAACATCACTATCCGCACGGATATCTCCGGCTGTAACAGCCCCTTCACCTTCAGCATCAATCTCAAGAATCTTCTCTTCATCAGAGTGAATCTTCAAAGACAAAGCTTTAAGGTTCAGAATGATTTCCGTAACGTCTTCCATTACGCCAGGAACTGTAGCAAACTCGTGCAACACTCCATCGATTTGCACCGATGTAACTGCCGCACCTGGAAGTGAGGAAAGCAAGATACGGCGAAGCGAGTTACCCAGCGTCGTACCATATCCGCGTTCCAGCGGTTCTACCACAAATTTGCCATAAGTGCCATCATCGTTGACGTCTACCGTCTCAATTTTTGGCTTTTCGATTTCTATCACTGCAATACCCCTCCTTCAAAACGTCGGTCCGATATGAAATATTTACCTTATCTAGTGTTACCATGTAGTATGCCTAAACAACCATTATTAACAGATTGTGCCGGATTATACCACACGAAGGGGCAAATCTCATTAGACACGACGACGTTTTGGAGGACGGCATCCGTTATGTGGCACAGGAGTTACGTCTTTGATCAGGTTAACTTCAAGACCAGCAGCTTGCAGAGAGCGGATCGCTGCTTCACGGCCAGCACCTGGACCTTTAACCATAACTTCAACTGATTTCATGCCGTGTTCCATTGCTGCTTTAGCTGCAGTTTCTGCTGCCATTTGAGCTGCGAATGGAGTCGACTTACGGGAACCTCTAAATCCAAGACCGCCGGAGCTTGCCCAAGAGATAGCGTTACCGTGTGGATCCGTAATAGTAACAATTGTGTTATTGAACGTGGAACGAATATGAGCCACGCCAGACTCAATATTTTTACGGTCACGACGTTTAGTACGTACGACTTTTTTCGGTTTAGCCATTGTAGATTATCCTCCCTTCTTATTTCTTTTTATTTGCTACAGTACGACGAGGACCTTTACGCGTACGAGCATTTGTTTTAGTACGTTGTCCACGAACTGGAAGTCCACGACGGTGACGAACACCACGGTAACATCCGATCTCAGTCAAACGTTTAATATTTAAAGAAATTTCTCGACGAAGGTCACCTTCTACCTTAACCGTTTTGTCGATACTTTCACGTAATTTGCTCACTTCATCTTCCGTAAGATCACGGACACGAGTATTCGGACTAATGCCTGTTTCGCTCAAAATTTTCTTGGAAGTCGTTGAACCGATTCCGAAAATATATGTCAAGGCGATCTCAACGCGTTTATCACGTGGCAAATCCACACCAGCTATACGAGCCATTTTACGCTACACCCCCTTCTATTAACCTTGTTTTTGTTTGTGTTTCGGATTTTCGCAGATGACCATTACATTACCTTTGCGGCGAATGACTTTGCATTTCTCGCAGATAGGTTTTACAGAAGGTCTTACCTTCATGTTGATTACCTCCTCAAAGTTTTACGATGAGTAAAACTGACTTCGAAAGCATGCTAACAGCCAGATGATACACAATCTATCTACATAGCGTACACTAGATTAGTATACCATGCAAAGCTGATATAAACCTTCATCGTTATTTCAGAAAATAAGCCTTACTATTTACGATAAGTTATACGCCCTTTTGTTAGGTCATAAGGCGATAACTGAACAACCACTTTATCTCCTGTCAGAATGCGGATAAAGTGCATCCGCAGTTTGCCGGAAACGTGAGCTAGAATTTGATGACCATTCTCAAGCTCTACTTTGAACGTTGCGTTGGGAAGCGGCTCAAGAACCGTTCCTTCCACTTCAATGACATCTTCTTTGGCCACAGTTAGTCTCCTTTCTCTTCAGCTTTGAACTTCGCCTACATTTAAGAACTGCTGAACTGCATAACGCAGTTTTCCGTTCGTTACCCGTCCAACTTCGTTTAAGCTGTTCACAACCTCGCTGCTAATCATCGGCTGGGGTTCCAGGTGAAGAAGGTTCTTCTTCTTTCGTCCGTCAAACTTACGTTTGTATCCGTCAGCAATATACACGAACCTGTTGTCCTCAACAGCAATGACTACTGCAATCTGACCGGCATCTCTGCCTCGAAGTATTTTTACGATCTGTCCGACTTGTGGGATCTTTTGATTCATCGTCTCATCACCTACGCATCTCGCTTTCGTAAAAATTACATCCTGTCTGGTTAAGAACAAAAGAAAGTTCTTGAGCACACAGCACATTGTCATACGACATTGTATACAGCCGAACATTGTTCGACGCTTCATGCACTCTTCGTTCATCGACTGAAGTACAAATACTGGCAGGAAAACCGTTATAACCTGTGAAAGACGGCACAGCCCCTTGACTGCGATTATGTTGATCAGTCATTTGGTCAAGTTCTCCGGACAAAACCCGAGCAATACCATGATTTGCAGGATCAACCTGCACTAATGTGCGAGTTAACCTTACATCACGGTTTGATCCCAGTTCTGCATCGGACTTACAAATGATCATTACCATTAACCTCGCAGTAAGGATACGATCTCTTGCGACACCGCATGAATTTCCTGTTCCCCGTCGATTTGACGCAGAAGACCTTTGTTCTCATAAAACGTGAGGAGTGGTGCAGTTTTGTTGATATATTCGTCAAGACGTGTACCTACGCTCTCTTCATTATCATCAGAACGTTGATACAATTCGCCGCCGCATTTATCACAAATGCCTTCCTGTTTAGGAGGGTTAAAAACAACATGATACGTAGCACCGCAATTTTTACACAAGCGACGTCCTGTTAGACGAGCAAGAAGTTTGTCACGGTCTACTTTCAAGTTGATGACATGGTCCAAACCAGTATTAAGTCGATTTAGAATACCATCAAGTGCTTCTGCTTGAGAAATGGTTCTTGGAAATCCATCCAACAGAAACCCTTTCTTGCAGTCTGGCTGCTGTAGGCGTTCTTCAACTATACCGATTGTAACATCGTCTGGTACAAGCAGTCCTTGATCCATGTATTCTTTAGCTTTCATCCCGATAGGAGTTCCCTGTTTGATCGCTAAGCGAAATGCATCGCCTGTTGAAATGTGAGGAATGCCGAATTCATTTACAATTGCTTCTGCTTGTGTCCCTTTCCCTGCCCCAGGAGGGCCCATGAATAAAATGTTCACGTTATGTCACTCCCTCCAAGACTATCCCTTCAACAAGAAACAGCACAATAGGTGCCGGTTCTAGCAACAATCAAACAAATGATTAGCTGCTTTCAATACCGGAACCTATGGCTACTTATTGATGAAACCTTTGTAATGGCGTTTAATCAATTGACTTTCGATTTGTTTGGTCGTATCCAGTGCTACACCGATAACGATCAGCATGGATGTACCTGCAAGTTGTGCAACTTGCGGCAAACCAGAAAGCGAACCTAAGAATACAGGTAGAACGGAGATGACAGCCAAGAACAAAGCTCCGGTCATAGTCAAACGAGTCATGACACGGGACAAGTATTTCTCAGTTGCTTTACCCGGGCGAATGCCTGGGATATAACCACCATTCTTCTTCATGTTATCGGCCATTTGTTGCGGATTCATCTGCACGAAAGTGTAGAAGAACGTAAAGCCGATAATCATCAGTACATAGAGCACCATACCCAGCGGTTTGTCATAAGACAAATTCTGAGTGACCCATGTAGCCCAACCATAATTAGCCCAGAATGAAGCAATAATGACTGGGAACTGGAGAAGAGATACAGCGAAAATGACTGGGATTACACCTGCCGCATTAATTTTCAGCGGAATATGAGTGTTTTGTCCACCGTACATTTTGTTACCTACAACACGTTTCGCATATTGAACCGGAATTTTCCGGATCGCTTGCTGGATGTAGATAACCCCTACTACTGTTAACAGGAGAACAAGTACCACAATAATCACTTTAAGTGCATTCATGAATACTTGATCAGCCTGGATAAATTCAGATTCAACTGTTGTACGGATCACATTAGGAATCGTTGAAACGATACCTGCAAAGATAATAATAGAAATACCGTTACCAATACCTTTTTCAGTAATCTGTTCACCGAGCCACATGAGGAACGAAGTACCTGCAGTCAATACGATAGCAATGACAATATAGTCAATGAATGTTGCATTCGGCACCATTTCCTGTCCATACAAACGGTTAAAACCAATAGATGTACCAAAAGCCTGGATTAACCCCAAAATTACTGTACCATAACGCGTGAGCTGCGCAAGTTTTTTCTTACCATGCTCACCTTGTTTAGCCCATTCCGCTAGTTTCGGAATAACATCCATCGACAGTAGCTGTACAATGATGGATGCTGTAATATATGGCATAATCCCGAGCGCGAATATCGAAAATTGGAACAACGCTCCGCCCGAGAATGTGTTCAGAAGACCAAACAATTCTCTGCCTTGCGAATCTGCCGCAGTAAAGACTTCTTTGTTAACTCCGGGAACCGGAACAAAGGAGCCAATGCGGTAGATTATCAGAACAAAGAGAGTGAATAAAATCCGTTTACGCAGATCTTCAACTCGCCATATATTCTTTAAGGTTGTGAGCATTAGATCACCTCGGTTTTACCGCCGGCAGCCTCGATTTTCTCTACCGCAGATTGAGAGAACTTGTTAGCTTTAACTGTCAACTTCACAGTAATATCGCCATTACCCAGAATTTTGATTCCGGATTTTGTGTTTTTCACAATACCCGAGTTAACCAAAATTTCTGGAGTTACTTCTGTACCTGCTTCAAAACTGTTCAGATCTTGAAGATTCACAACTGCATACTCTTTACGAGTAGGATTTATGAATCCGCGTTTTGGCAGACGACGATACAATGGGTTCTGTCCACCCTCGAAGCCTGGACGTACACCACCGCCAGAGCGAGAGTTTTGACCTTTATGACCGCGACCTGAAGTTTTACCCATACCGCTGGAAGTACCGCGTCCAACGCGTTTGCGTTCTTTGCGGGATCCAGGTGCTGGAGAAAGTTCATGTAACTTCATCGTTCGTTGCACCTCCTTAATGATTTGTGGGACAAGTCCCTTACGTACTATTCTTGGATTTCTTTAACAGAAACCATGTGACTTACTTTGTTCACCATACCGCGGATAGCAGCATTATCGTTATGAACCACAGTTTGGTTGATCTTACGAAGACCGAGTGTGTTAACAGTCGCTCTTTGTGACTCATTACGTCCGATCAAACTGCGAACGAGGGTAATTTCCAATTTAGCCATGAGATTCCCTCCTTAGCCCCGAAGCTCTTCGACAGTTTTTCCACGCAATTTCGCCACATCTTCAGCGCGTTTCAAGCGGGACAAACCTTCCAAGGTCGCATTGACCATGTTCATGGAATTCGAAGAACCCAGTGATTTTGTCAAAATGTCACCTACACCAGCAAGTTCCAGAACGGCACGTACTGGTCCACCAGCGATAACTCCAGTACCTTCAGAAGCTGGTTTCAAAAGAACACGTCCAGCACCGAACTTACCAGTGATCGTGTGAGGAATAGATGTTCCTACGATTGGCACATAAATCAGATTTTTCTTAGCATCATCAATACCTTTGCGAATCGCATCAGGTACTTCGCCAGCTTTACCAATACCAGCTCCAACCCAGCCGTTGCCATCGCCGACAACTACTAGTGCGCTGAAACTGAAACGGCGTCCGCCTTTTACTACTTTAGCTACGCGATTAATATTTACAACTCTTTCAGTGAGTTCTAAAGTGTTAGGATCTACACGCAAGTCGTTAACCTCCTTTTAAAAATATCTTAGAATTCAAGCCCTGCTTCACGAGCAGCATCAGCTAATGCTTGAACACGTCCATGATAAAGGTAGCCACCACGATCGAAAACGATGTTAGTGTATCCTTTTTCTTTTGCACGTTTAGCAACGAGTTCGCCGACTTTACGAGCCGCTTCTACGTTACCACCGTTACTGATTTCGCCACTGATTTCTTTATCTACTGTTGATGCGGATACCAGGGTTACACCTGCTACATCATCGATCAATTGAGCGTAGATATGCTTGGATGAACGGAATACGTTCAAACGTGGACGTTCAGCTGTTCCAGAAATTTTACCACGAACACGGATATGTCTTTTCAGACGTACTTTGTTCTTATCTTGTTTAGTAATCATCTTCGTTTCACTCCCTTCAGTTTGCCTTTAAAGCTTCATTTTAAGACGCACAGGGTATATTAGAAACACGAGCATATCGCCACCATATGATAGAGACGAAGGAAAAACGGTAAGAAAACTTATTTCTTCTTACCGGCTTTACCTTCCTTACGGATAATGCGCTCGCCTTCATATTTAATCCCTTTACCTTTATAAGGCTCAGGTTCGCGAACAGAACGGATCTCAGCTGCATATGCACCTACACGCTCTTTGTTGATACCGCGAACGATGATTTTTGTGTTCGTAGGAACCTCAAACTCAATGCCCGGCTCCGGAGTGATTTCTACCGGATGGGAGTAACCTACGTTCAGTACGATTTTATCTCCAGATTTGCTTGCACGATATCCGACCCCAACCAGCTCTAGAGATTTTTCGAAACCTTCAGTTACACCACTTACCATGTTACTAACTACGGAACGAGTAGTACCGTGCAAAGAACGATGGAGTTTGTTATCAGAAGGACGAGTTACAAGAATTTCATTATTTTCAACAGTTACCTTCATATCTTTATGAAGTTCACGTGTGAGTGTACCTTTAGGACCTTTAACCGTAATAACGGAGTCATTCAAAGTGACTTCTACGCCACTTGGTACAGTAATTGGTTTGCGACCAATACGGGACATGTGTTGCACCTCCTTGTTTTGTGACTTATATTACCAAACGTAGCAGATAACTTCGCCGCCAGATTTTGCTTGGCGAGCTTCTTTATCTGTCATTACGCCTTTGGAAGTAGAAATGATCGCGATTCCGAGACCGCCAAGTACGCGAGGTACTTCATTGCTCTTCGTGTAAACACGTAGACCTGGTTTACTGATTCTTTTCAGACCAGTAATAACACGCTCGTTGTTTTGTCCGTATTTCAAGAAAATACGGATGATTCCTTGTTTGTTATCATCCACATATTCAGCATCACGGATGAAACCTTCACGCTTCAGGATTTCAGCGATTTGTTTTTTCATCGTCGAAGCAGGCATTTCTACCGTTTCGTGACGAACTGTGTTCGCATTACGAATGCGAGTAAGCATATCTGCAATTGGATCAGACATAGTCATTGTGTGTAACCTCCTTCCCGTTCAGGACTTTTTACCAGCTTGCTTTTTTCACGCCAGGGATCTGGCCTTTATAAGCTAATTCACGGAAACAAATTCTGCAAATTTTAAACTTCTGTAATACAGAATGTGGACGACCACAACGTTCGCAACGAGTATAAGCACGAACTTTAAACTTCGGAGCACGTTGTTGTTTAACTTTCATTGAAGTTTTTGCCACTTAGCCTGACACCTCCTAAATAATTTCGGAGAATTCGGGGTCTCTCAAAGACTCCCGGATACTTTAAATTCTTACTTTGCGAAAGGCATTCCGAGTTGAGTAAGCAATTCGCGAGACTCTTCATCGGTTTTAGCCGTAGTTACGATTACGATATCCATACCGCGGACTTTGTCCACTTTATCATACTCAATCTCAGGGAAGATGAGTTGCTCTTTAAGACCAAGTGTGTAGTTACCACGACCATCAAACGCTTTGTTTGATACCCCTTGGAAGTCACGTACACGAGGAAGAGTAATGTTGAACAATTTATCAAGGAAGTGGTACATACGCTCGCCGCGCAATGTCACTTTAACCCCGATTGGCATGTTCTCACGCAGTTTAAAACCAGCGATTGATTTTTTAGCTTTTGTGATTACTGGTTTTTGACCAGAAATCAGCTGCAAATCATTCACAGCGGAATCAAGCACTTTGGAGTTTTGGACAGCGTCACCCACCCCCATGTTGATAACCACTTTCTCGATTTTAGGAACTTGCATTACTGAGCTATATTCAAACTTCTGCACCAAAGCAGGAGTTATTTCATTTAGGAAACGTTCTTTCAATCTTGCCATGAATTATGGACCTCCTTTCTCATTCGGTTACATTAGTCGATCGATTCTCCGGAACGTTTAGCAACGCGTACTTTTTTGCCGTTGTCTAACACTTTGTAACCAATACGGGTTACGTTTCCGCTCTTCGGATCAATATGCATCACGTTCGATACATGGATTGGAGCTTCTTTCTCGATGATTCCGCCTTGTGGATTAAGCTGGTTAGGCTTTTGGTGTTTTTTAACGAGGTTAACACCTTCTACAAGAACGCGGTTCTCACGAGGATAAGCTGCGATGACACGGCCTTTTTTGCCTTTGTCTTTACCGCTGATCACCATAACAGTGTCGTCTTTTTTGACGTGCAACTTGTTGTTATGAGATTCCAAGACCTTTTTCACTTTTGCCATTTCGTACACCTCCTATGACTTGCGTGAACAAGCTATAAATCAATCCTAAGAAGGATTAAGTTGTTATATTAGATAACTTCTGGAGCCAAGGAAACGATTTTCATGTAGTCTTTTTCGCGAAGTTCGCGAGCAACTGGTCCGAAAATACGAGTACCACGAGGGCTTCTGTCTTCTTTAACTACCACTGCTGCATTCTCATCAAATGCGATGTAAGATCCGTCTTTACGACGAACAGAACGTTTTGTGCGAACCACAACTGCTCTTACCACATCACCTTTTTTGACAACGCCGCCTGGTGTTGCTTGTTTGACAGAACAAACGATAAGGTCTCCGATTGAAGCTGTACGACTACGTCCCGTACCACCCAGTACGCGGATACACATCAGTTCCTTCGCACCAGAGTTGTCTGCTACAGTCAAACGTGTAAATGGTTGAATCATCTTGTTTTCCTCCTTTCAGCCAAGCTGAAAATCATTAAATGATAATCGCTTTTTCCACGACTTCAACAAGTCTCCAGTTCTTGTCTTTCGACAAAGGACGAGTTTCCATGATTTTAACAACATCACCAATTTTAGCAGTGTTATTTTCATCATGTGCTTTGAACTTTTTAGTGTACTTGATGCGTTTATGGTACAAATCATGCTTTTTGTAAGTTTCTACAGCAACCACAATTGTTTTATCCATTTTGTCGCTAACCACTTTACCGACTTGCACTTTACGTGCGTTGCGTTCTTCGCTCATTGTTGGGCCTCCTTCCTCATTTAAAGACGGATTGTCCATCCGGTACTATATATTAGCTAATCCCAAGTTCTCTTTCACGGATGATCGTCTTAGCACGTGCAATTTCTCTACGTACGTCACGAATACGAGTTGGGTTATCAAGCTGACCGGTAGCGAGTTGAAAGCGGAGGTTAAAGAGTTCTTCTTTAAATCCGGCAATCTTTTGCTCAATTTCAGCAGTGGTTAGGTTGCGGAATTCACTAGCCTTCATTTACTTCACCACCCAATTCTTCACGTTTCACAAACTTCGTTTTGATTGGCAGCTTGTGAGCAGCCAGACGCATTGCTTCGCGAGCAACATCTTCTGGTACGCCAGAAAGTTCAAACATGATCTTTCCTGGTTTAACTACAGCAACCCATTTCTCAACGTTACCTTTACCACTACCCATACGAACCTCTAGAGGCTTTTGAGTAATTGGCTTATCAGGGAAAATTTTAATCCAAACTTTACCACCACGTTTGATATAACGAGTCATCGCGATACGAGCAGCCTCGATCTGACGGTTCGTAATCCACGCTGGCTCAGTAGCTTGCAAGCCATATTCACCAAAGTTCAGTGTAGTACCGCCTTTAGCTTGGCCTTTCATGTGTCCGCGTTGTTGCTTGCGGTGTTTAACACGTTTTGGTACCAACATGATTAGTTGCCTCCTTCCTTAGCAGCTTTCTTAGCCGTAGGAAGAACCTCTCCACGATAGATCCATACTTTAACGCCTAGACGGCCGTAAGTAGTATGAGCTTCAGCTGTACCGTAGTCAATGTCGGCACGAAGCGTATGCAGTGGAACAGTTCCTTCGCTGTAGCCTTCAGAACGTGCGATCTCAGCTCCGCCAAGACGTCCGCCTACTTGTGTTTTGATTCCTTTTGCACCAGAGCGCATAGTTCTTTGAATTGCTTGTTTCAGAGCACGACGGAAAGAAACACGGCGTTCCAATTGTTGTGCAATGCTTTCAGCTACAAGAATTGCGTCAAGATCTGGTTGTTTGATTTCAGAAATATTGATGTGAACTTTTTTACCGCCTGCAATCTTCGTGATTTGACCACGGAGAATTTCAACTTCGGATCCACCTTTACCGATAACCATTCCTGGTTTAGCAGTATGGATCGTTACATTGACACGGTTAGCCGCTCTCTCGATTTCAATACGAGATACTGCGGAGTCTTTCAATTTATTTTTCAGGTATTCACGAATTTTTACGTCTTCAAGCAAAAGATCACCGAAATCTTTGCCTGCGTACCATTTGGATTCCCAGTCACGGATAACTCCGATACGGAGCCCGATGGGATTTACCTTTTGTCCCACACGTTTTCCCTCCTTATTTTTCGGATACCACCAAAGTAATGTGGCTGGTGCGTTTATTGATACGACTTGCACGTCCCATTGCACGAGGGCGGAAACGTTTCATAGTCGGTCCTTGGTTTACATAAGCTTGTGAGATAACCAGATTGTTAATATCCAAAGAGTAATTGTGCTCTGCATTTGCAATAGCAGAGTTGAGCAATTTCTCAACTACTGGAGAAGCGGATTTTGGAGTGTGACGCAGAATTGCGATCGCCTCGCCCACTTGCTTACCACGAATTAAGTCAACAACAAGTTGAACTTTACGAGGAGCAATCCGAACAAACTTGGCATGTGCTTTTGCTTCCATTGTTTAACCTCCTCTCAAACATTAGCGCTTGATCATTTATCTTCTTGTTTTCTTATCGTCTGCTGCATGACCTTTGTAAGTACGCGTAGGAGCGAACTCACCCAGTTTGTGTCCAACCATATCTTCCGTTACATATACAGGAACGTGTTTACGGCCGTCATACACACCAAACGTATGTCCAATGAATTGCGGGAAAATTGTAGAGCGACGGGACCAAGTTTTGATCACTAGTTTCTTCCCGGACTCGTTCATATCTTCAACTTTTTTCATCAGGTGTCCATCAACAAATGGCCCTTTTTTTAGACTGCGACTCATGTGTAAATCCTCCCTTCATCCAATGTTCTCGTTCATTCACGATCGCGCGCGCGAAGTTATGCACAGTGACGTGTATTACTTCGTGCGGCGGCGAACGATGTATTTGTCAGAAGCTTTGTTTTTCTTACGTGTTTTGTATCCAAGAGTTGGTTTGCCCCAAGGAGACATTGGCGATTTACGACCGATTGGAGCTTTACCTTCACCACCACCGTGTGGGTGATCGTTAGGGTTCATTACTACCCCGCGAACTTCTGGACGTTTTCCGAGCCAGCGACTACGGCCTGCTTTACCGATTTTAATCAATTCGTGATCTTGGTTACCAACGGATCCGATTGTAGCGCGGCAAACTTTAAGAATGCGGCGAACTTCACCAGATGACAAACGAACAGTCACGTATTTTTCTTCTTTACCAAGAAGTTGTGCTTCTGTACCAGCTGCACGGACCAATTGGCCACCTTTACCTGGTTGAAGCTCAATGTTATGAATAACTGTACCTACTGGGATATTTTCAAGAGGTAAAGCATTACCTGTCTTGATATCTGCAGTTGGTCCAGATTCGATTTGATCTCCTACTTTAAGTCCTTTTGGAGCGATGATGTAACGTTTCTCACCATCTGCGTAGTGGATCAGAGCAATATTGGAAGTCCGGTTAGGGTCATACTCGATTGTAGCAACGCGGCCCGGTATTCCATCTTTAGTACGTTTAAAGTCAATAATACGATATTTACGTTTGTGTCCGCCGCCGTGGTGACGAACCGTAATTTTACCTTGGTTGTTGCGGCCTGCTGTTTTGCTCAGCGGAGCAAGCAACGATTTCTCAGGCTGGTTAGTCGTAATTTCTTCAAAAGTGGATACGGACATATTACGTCTAGCCGGAGATGTCGGTTTGTACTTTTTAATTGGCACTGAATTTCCCTCCTTACTTTAGCAGTTTCTTATACAGATTCAAAGAACTCAAGTGCTTTGCTATCTGGAGTGAGAGTTACGAAAGCTTTTTTCCACTCTGGAGTGTAGCCAGAGTAACGGCCGTAACGTTTCAACTTACCAGGTACGCGAAGTGTATTCACGTTTTTCACCTTAACGTTGAAGATCTCTTCAACAGCAGCTTTGATTTCTGTTTTATTTGCACGAATATCTACTTCGAAAACATATTTCAAATCAGCCATCATATCAGCTGTACGTTCAGTGATTACTGGACGTTTAATGATATCACGAGGATTTTTCATTACGCAAGAACCTCCTCTACCATCTGTACTGCTTCTTTTGTAATGATCAGTTTGTCGTACGTAAGTACGTCAAGAACATTAATGCCGTCAGCCGCAACAAATTTCACACCAGGAATATTTCTCGCGGAAAGAGCAACATTATCATCATAGCCTGAAGCAACGATCAAAGCTTTGCGATCTACTTTAAGATTGTTCAAAATAGCTGCAAATTCTTTAGTTTTCGGTGCGTTCAGCGTAAGAGCATCCAGAACGATGATTTCGTTGTCGATTACTTTAGAAGACAATGCGGATTTGATCGCCAGACGACGAACTTTTTTAGGTAGTTTGAAAGCGTAACTGCGCGGAGTTGGACCGAATACAGTACCACCACCTACCCATTGTGGTGCACGGATCGAACCTTGACGAGCGCGACCTGTACCTTTTTGTTTCCAAGGTTTACGTCCACCGCCACGTACTTCAGAACGTCCTTTTACTTTGTGTGTACCTTGACGAAGGGAAGCGCGTTGCATAACAACAGCATCATGAAGAACGTGAGTGTTCGGCTCAATTCCGAATACTGCGTCATTCAATTCAACTTCTCCTACTTGGCTACCACTGACATTATAAAGTGCTACTTTTGGCATTTTGTGTTCCTCCTTTCCTTAGGTGATTATTTCTTCACCGATTCTTTAATTTTAACGAAGCTGTTTTTTGGTCCAGGAATAGAACCTTTAACAAGCAATACATTACGTTCAGCGTCTACTTTAATTACTTCAAGACGTTGAATTGTAATTGTTTCGTGTCCCATGTGTCCTGGAAGGTGTTTACCTTTAGGTACACGGTTCGCTTGAATGGAACCCATGGAACCTGGTCCTCTGTGGTAACGGGAACCGTGAGACATTGGGCCTGTTCTTTGTCCCCAACGTTTGATAACACCGGCAAAACCTTTACCTTTAGAAATACCAGTTACGTCAACAAATTCGCCTTCTGCGAAGATGTCTGCTTTAATTTCTTGGCCAACCTCGAATCCCGCAAGATCAACACCGCGGAGTTCGCGAACGTAGCGCTTAGGAGCTGTATTAGCTTTTTTCGCATGTCCTGTTTCAGGTTTGTTAGCATTTTTTTCTTTCTTATCGGCATAACCTAGTTGTACAGCTTCGTAGCCGTCGTTTTCCAGGTCTTTCTTTTGCAAGACAACAGATGGACCTGCTTCGATAACCGTTACAGGAATTACGTTACCTTCTGGTGTAAATACTTGCGTCATGCCTAGTTTTTTACCTAAGATACCTTTCATGTTGACACCTCTTTTCCTTCATTAATACAAGTTTGATATTACAATTTAATTTCGATATCTACACCGGACGGTAGATCCAAGCGCATCAAGGCATCCACAGTTTGTGGAGTTGGGTTCACAATATCGATCAAACGTTTATGAGTACGTTGTTCGAATTGTTCACGAGAATCCTTGTACTTGTGTACCGCACGAAGAATAGTAATGATTTGTTTTTCAGTTGGAAGCGGAATCGGACCGGATACACCTGCACCCGAACGTTTTGCCGTTTCTACAATTTTCTCAGCGGATTGATCAAGAATCCTGTGGTCGTAAGCTTTCAAACGAATACGAATTTTTTGCTTTGCCATTTTAGTCCCTCCTTTTATCGCCCAATTTAATATCGGACATACTCCGTGAAAATTTTCTAACCCACTCTCCCATGGCAAAGGGGCCGGGTGTGTCAGTAACCTCTCACATCATCGCAACGTCACAGAACAACATTTATTATTATATCGAAAACATAGACATAATGCAAGCATTTAAATGAAAGATTCTAAAATCAATCATTCTTATAATACTCTACATCACATTTGGCTTTATACAAATTAATATTGCAGCCTACCCTACTATAGAAATAGAGATGTCTTGTTTCCTTAATCTGTTGTCCCCGAATCACAACTTTACCTATTATATATTAAATTATAAAAAAAGCAAAAGGAAAAAAATGAAAAAAGGACCCGGCCGGAGATGGCAGGATCCTTTTTTGCTGTCCAATACAATGTTACTCGTTCCAATACAATGTTGCTCTATTTTTAATTTGACTTAGGAGTCAAATTATTTTTGGATGGATGCTACTGCACCAGCACCAACAGTACGTCCGCCTTCACGGATCGCGAAGCGAGTACCCTCTTCAATAGCGATTGGAGAGATCAGTTGTACTGTAACTTCGATGTTGTCACCAGGCATAACCATTTCAGTACCTTCTGGAAGGTTGATGATACCAGTTACGTCAGTTGTACGGAAGTAGAACTGTGGACGGTATCCAGTGAAGAAAGGTTTGTGACGTCCGCCTTCTTCTTTAGTCAAAACGTATACTTGAGCAGTAAACTCAGTATGAGGATTAACGGAACCTGGTTTGGAAAGAACTTGTCCACGCTCGATTTGGGAACGGTCTACACCACGAAGCAATGCTCCAATGTTGTCACCAGCTTGAGCGGAATCCAGAAGTTTACGGAACATTTCAACGCCCGTTACAACGGATTTTTTAGTTTCTTCGTGAATACCTACGATTTCGATTTCTTCGCCGACTTTGATAGTACCACGCTCTACACGACCTGTAGCAACAGTACCACGACCAGTGATGGAGAATACATCCTCAACAGGCATCAAGAAAGGTTTGTCAGTGTCGCGCTCTGGATCTGGGATGTAAGTGTCGATTTCTTTAAACATCTCAACGATTTTTTGAGCCCATTCACCTTCTGGGTTTTGAAGTGCTTCACGAGCAGATCCACGAGTGATTGGAGTGTCATCACCTGGGAAGTCGTATTCGCTAAGAAGGTCGCGAACTTCCATTTCAACGAGTTCAAGAAGCTCTTCGTCTTCAACCATGTCGCATTTGTTCAAGAATACAACGATGTAAGGTACGCCTACTTGGCGGGACAGAAGGATGTGCTCACGAGTTTGCGGCATAGGGCCGTCAGCTGCGGATACAACCAGGATAGCTCCGTCCATTTGTGCAGCACCAGTGATCATGTTTTTAACATAGTCAGCGTGACCTGGGCAGTCAACGTGTGCATAGTGACGAGCATCAGTTTCATATTCAACGTGTGAAGTAGAGATTGTGATACCGCGTTCGCGCTCTTCTGGAGCTTTATCGATTTGATCGAAAGCGATCGCTGCGCCACCGTAAGTTTTACCCAATACAGTAGTGATTGCAGCAGTCAATGTAGTTTTACCATGGTCAACGTGACCGATAGTACCGATGTTAACGTGTGGTTTAGTACGTTCGAACTTAGCCTTTGCCATTTGAACGTGGCCTCCTTAGAATGGATAGTTTTATATGTTGGCACTGTGTGGATAAGCACCATTAGATTAATATTAACCTTTGGTGCTTTCACACAACAGTTAGTAAAAATTATTCTCCCTTAGTTTTAGCAACAATTTCTTCGGCAATCGTTCTAGGAACTTCTTCATAGTGAGAGAGTTCCATAGAGAACACACCGCGACCTTGTGTACCAGAACGGAGAGTTGTGGAGTAACCGAACATTTCAGAGAGAGGTACCTTAGCACGAATGATTTGCGTACCACCGCGAGAATCCATACCTTCGATTCTACCACGACGGGAGTTCAGCATACCCATTACATCGCCCATGTATTCCTCTGGAACGGTAACTTCAACTTTCATGATTGGCTCAAGCAGGACAGCTTTACACTTGTCTTTAGCTGCTTTAAGTGCCATGGATCCGGCAATTTTAAATGCCATTTCATTGGAATCGACATCATGGTATGAACCATCTACGATTGTAGCTTTAACGTCTACAAGCGGGAATCCTGCAAGGACACCGTTTTTCATAGCTTCTTCAATACCTTGTTGTGCAGGTCCAATGTACTCACGAGGTACAGATCCACCGACAATTTTACTATCAAATTGGTTACCGCTTCCCGCTTCAAGCGGTTCGAATTCAACCCATACGTGTCCATATTGACCGCGGCCACCGGACTGACGTACGAATTTACCTTCAACACGCGCTGGTTGACGGAATGTTTCACGGTAAGCAACTTGTGGTTGACCAATGTTAGTATCCACTTTGAATTCACGACGCATACGGTCAATGATGATATCAAGGTGAAGTTCACCCATACCAGCCAAGATTGTTTGTCCTGTTTCTTCATCAGTATGAGCACGAAGAGTTGGATCCTCTTCAGTCAATTTACCTAGAGCAACAGACATTTTATCTTGGTCAGCTTTGGTTTTTGGTTCAACCGCGATTTGAATAACCGGATCAGGGAAGTTCATTGACTCCAAGATAATCGGGTTTTTCTCATCACATAGTGTATCACCTGTACCGGTATCTTTCAAACCTACGGCAGACGCAATATCACCGGAGAATACTTCAGTGATTTCTTGACGGCTGTTTGCGTGCATTTGAAGAATACGTCCGATACGTTCGCGTTTCCCTTTTGTAGCGTTCAATACGTAAGAACCGGATTGAAGTACTCCAGAGTATACACGGAAGAATGTAAGTTTACCAACATAAGGGTCAGTCATAATCTTAAACGCTAGAGCAGAGAAAGGCTCTTCGTCAGAAGATTTACGAACCGCTTCTGTTCCATCTTCCAAATGACCTGTAATAGCAGGAACATCAACAGGAGATGGCAGGTAATCAAGAACAGCATCCAACATAAGTTGAACACCTTTGTTACGATAAGAAGATCCACAGATAACTGGGAAGATTTTAACTTCTACAACACCTTTACGAAGAGCTGCTTTAATCTCTTGAACAGAGATTTCTTCACCTTCGAGGTATTTCATAGTCAGATCTTCATCAAGTTCTGCAACTTTCTCGATCAGTTCCATACGAAGTTCTTCAACTTGGTCAGCAAATTCTGCTGGTACGCTAGTTTCTTCAACTTCTTTACCTAGATCGTCTTTGAACATATATGCTTTTTGCTCGATAATGTCGATAATACCAACAAAATCATTTTCAGCTCCGATAGGAAGTTGAATTGCAACAGCATTAGCTTGAAGACGATCGCGCATATCATTAACTACGTTAAGATAATCTGCGCCAATGATATCCATTTTATTTACATATGCGATACGAGGTACGCCGTAGCGATCCGCCTGTCTCCATACAGTTTCAGACTGAGGCTCTACGCCTTCTTTCGCACTGAAAACACCTACTGCTCCGTCCAATACACGAAGGGAACGTTCAACTTCAACTGTGAAGTCAACGTGTCCCGGGGTATCAATAATATTAACGCGGTGACCTTTCCATTGAGCAGTCGTCGCAGCGGAAGTAATCGTGATACCGCGCTCCTGTTCTTGCTCCATCCAGTCCATAGTCGCAGCACCCTCGTGAACTTCACCGATTTTGTGCGTACGGCCTGTGTAGAACAAGATCCGCTCTGTGGTAGTAGTTTTACCAGCGTCAATATGCGCCATGATCCCGATATTACGTGTATTTTGCAAGGAGAACTCTCTAGTAGCCATGACTCAGGTCTCCCTTCAAAATGAAGTATATTTTTAAGACTGAAATCCTACCAACGGTAGTGAGCAAATGCTTTATTTGCTTCAGCCATTTTGTGTGTGTCTTCACGTTTTTTAACGGAAGCACCAGTGTTGTTGGAAGCGTCGATAATCTCAGCTGCCAAACGCTCTTCCATTGTTTTCTCGCCGCGGCTGCGGGAGTAGTTTACAAGCCAACGTAAACCAAGGGAAGTACGTCTTTCCGGTTTAACCTCGATAGGTACTTGATAGTTAGCACCACCAACACGGCGAGCTTTAACTTCCAGAACCGGCATAATATTTTTGATAGCTGCTTCAAAGACTTCCATAGGATCTTTACCAGTACGTTCTTGAATAATGTTGAACGCATTGTACAAGATGCTTTGAGCAACACCACGTTTTCCATCAAGCATGATGCGGTTGATCAAACGAGTTACAAGTTTGCTGTTGTAAACCGGATCAGGCAACACGTCTCTTTTGGTAACAGGACCTTTGCGTGGCATAGATATCCCCCTTTCTTATATGTTTATACTTTTGTTGTTGTTGTTGTTGTTCTGCGACCGAAGCGTCATGCTTTCGGTTTACTAGCACATTAAGATTAGAAACTAACCTTATGCTTTTTTAGCTTTAGGGCGTTTCGCACCGTATTTAGAACGGGCTTGCATCCGGTTAGCTACACCTGCTGTATCCAAAGCACCACGAACGATATGGTAACGAACCCCTGCAAGGTCCTTTACTTTACCTCCGCGAAGCAATACAACACTGTGCTCTTGCAAGTTATGACCGATACCCGGGATATAAGCTGTTACCTCGAGACGGTTCGTCAAACGAACACGGGCATATTTACGGAGCGCTGAGTTTGGTTTACGAGGAGTCATTGTACCTACACGAGTACAAACACCACGTTTTTGTGGAGCACTAATGTTAGTGGATTCACGTTTAAGGGCATTGTAGCCTTTTTGCAACGCTGGTGATTTAGACTTGTAGACTTTAGCTTGACGTCCTTTACGAACTAGCTGATTAATTGTTGGCATGTTGCCACCCCCTTCCTAGATTCGTCATTCTATTTATAAACCTCACTTTTTAAGTCCACAGACCCAGGCGGTTCATAAAAGAACAAATGAAAAGTTTTTGCCGTATTAGGAAGCTTGAGCATCCAGACAAAAACATCTTCTATAACCTATTGTTTCACAACGGCTACCATTGCCGCTCCTACTTCAATTCCACATGCCTTACCGAGATGTTCCATCGTGTCAACTAGAGTTAGTTTCACTTGGTGTTTCTCACATAAAGCCTGGATCTTCGAAGTAATCCGCATATCAGCATCTTGCGCCACATAAACCTCAGCAGCAATCCCTGACTCAACCATCTTCATGGTCTGCTTGGTACCGATCTTGACATGAGCATCCTGCAAAAAGTTGTCGTTCGACATTTATCAATACCTCCGAAAAGACATGATAACATGTGACTACTCATGCACCTTTGCTATATTAGCACCTAGGGACATTCGTTGTCAAGAGATTCATATAAATTCTAAGCATTGGAATTGTTATATTCAGAGGAAATGAGTATCTCCTCTGAATATACAATGGGTACGGACAAGCCGAATTTGGTGCCCTTTACAGACTCCAAAGTAGTGTACTAGTCTACTGAAACTGTTTCAAGAGCTTCTAGGTTTGTTTCGCCATCTTCCGGTTGTGCCAATTTCACACTGCGGTAACGATTCATACCAGTACCAGCCGGAATCAACTTACCAAGAATTACATTCTCTTTCAAACCAAGAAGTTGGTCGACTTTACCTTTGATAGCAGCATCAGTTAAGACACGTGTCGTCTCTTGGAAGGAAGCTGCAGACAAGAATGAATCTGTTTCAAGGGACGCTTTGGTAATACCAAGAAGTACTGGTTTCGCCACAGCAGGTTCCTTGTCACTAAGAATTGCATCTTTATTAGCTGCTTCGTATTCATGAGTGTCCACGAAAGATCCTGGAAGCAGTGTTGTATCTCCTGCATCCACAATACGGATCTTGCGAAGCATTTGACGAATCATAACTTCAACGTGTTTGTCGTTAATTTCTACACCTTGGTTACGATATACGCGTTGTACTTCTTGCAAGATGTAGTTTTGAACACCACGAACACCTTTGATTCGAAGCATTTCTTTCGGGTCAATAGAACCGTCTGTAAGCTCGTCGCCCGCTTCAATTTCCATACCTTCGCTCACACGCAGGCGGGATCCATAGGTAACAGCATATACTTTCGTTTCTGCTTCCCCTTGGATTTCAATTTCACGGCGGTCTTTTGCTTCACGGATTTCTTTAACAACACCATCAATTTCACTGATTGTTGCTTGACCTTTAGGATTACGCGCCTCAAAGAGCTCTTGGATACGCGGAAGACCTTGTGTAATATCGTCTCCTGCAACACCACCGGTATGGAACGTACGCATTGTAAGCTGTGTTCCTGGTTCACCGATGGATTGAGCAGCGATAATACCAACTGCTTCACCAATCTCCACATGTTTACCTGTTGCCAGGTTACGTCCGTAACATTTCTTGCAGACCCCATGACGTGCACGGCAACTAAGCACAGAACGAATCTGCAGCTTTTGAACACCGGCAGCGACAATAGCTTCTGCTTTATCCGAATCAATTAGCTCATTACGATTAGCAATAACTTCTCCCGTTTCTGGGTGACGAACGGTTTGGAAACAGTAACGGCCTTCGATACGATCGTATAGATCCTCGATAACCTCTTTACCGTCTTGAATACGGCTAACCGTAAATCCTTTGTCTGTTCCACAGTCATCTTCTCGAACAATAACATCTTGCGCTACGTCTACCAGACGACGAGTCAGGTAACCGGAGTCAGCCGTACGAAGTGCTGTATCCGCGAGACCTTTACGCGCACCGTGAGTGGACAAGAAGTACTCGAGTACTGTCAGACCTTCACGGAAGTTCGATTTGATTGGGAGCTCGATGATACGTCCAGATGGGTTGGCCATCAGTCCACGCATACCGCCCAGCTGAGTGATCTGTGATTTGTTACCACGGGCTTTAGAGTCCACCATAAGCATAATGGAGTTAAAGCGATCCATGGATTTCATTAGGATATCAGTGATTTCATCTTTTGCTTTGGACCAGATATCAATTACGCGGTCATAACGTTCTTCGTTTGTGATAAGTCCGCGACGATACTGATTCGTAACGACAGCAACTTTCTCATCAGATACACGAAGAATCTCATACTTCTCTTCAGGAATGATAACGTCAGATACACCAACAGTAACCCCTGCACGAGTTGAATATGTGAAACCGAGCTGTTTAATTTTATCCAAAATAACAGATGTTTCTGTTGTATGGTAGACCTCGAAGCAGCGAGCAATAAGGTGACCGAGATAGTCTTTACCAACACCATTGGTTTGAGGTGCATTCATGATTGCTTCCTGCAAGTTAGCACCTTTCTCGTATACAAACGAAAACTCAGGTGTACCTTGGATAAGGTTTGCACGAGTTGCATCATTAATATAAGGGAAGCTGCTAGGGAAAATCTCGTTAAAGATAATCTTACCGATCGTTGTAATCATCATTGCTTCTTGTTGTTTTTCTGTAAAGCTTGTTTTATTCAGAGCTTTAACTGGAATAGCAACACGAGCATGAAGACCAGCGGATCCACGTTGGTAAGCAGATACTGCTTCGTTAACCGTACGCAGAATCATACCTGTTCCCTTTTCCTCTTTATTATCCATAGTCAGATAGAAAGAGCCCAGGACCATATCCTGAGATGGAGTTACAACCGGCTTACCATCTTTAGGGTTCAAGATATTACCTGCTGCAAGCATCAAAAGACGTGCTTCAGCTTGCGCTTCAGCTGACAAAGGTACGTGAACGGCCATTTGGTCACCGTCAAAGTCGGCGTTATAGGCCGTACATACGAGCGGATGCAAACGAATCGCTTTACCTTCTACAAGAATTGGTTCAAATGCTTGAATACCCAGTCTGTGAAGAGTCGGTGCACGGTTAAGTAATACTGGATGTTCTTTAATTACTTCTTCAAGAACGTCCCATACTTCCGGACTTACACGCTCAACTTTACGTTTTGCACTCTTGATATTGTGAGCAAGACCTTTGTTCACGAGTTCTTTCATAACAAAAGGTTTAAACAATTCAAGTGCCATATCTTTTGGAAGACCACATTGATACATTTTCAGGTAAGGACCTACAACGATAACGGAACGACCAGAATAGTCAACCCGTTTACCGAGCAAGTTCTGACGGAAACGACCTTGTTTACCTTTCAGCATATGGCTGAGAGATTTCAAAGGACGGTTACCAGGACCTGTTACCGGACGACCACGACGGCCATTATCGATAAGAGCATCCACTGCTTCTTGAAGCATCCGTTTTTCGTTTTGAACGATAATATCCGGAGCACCAAGATCCAAAAGGCGTTTCAAACGGTTATTACGGTTAATAACACGACGGTACAGATCATTCAGGTCTGACGTTGCAAAACGTCCACCATCGAGCTGAACCATTGGACGAAGCTCAGGAGGAATGACCGGAAGTACATCCATGATCATCCAGTCTGGCTTATTGCCAGAATTACGGAAAGCTTCAATTACTTCAAGACGTTTAATCGCACGATTACGACGTTGTCCTTGAGCAGTACGAAGCTCTTCCTTCAAGAATTCAAGTTCTTTTTCAATATCAAGATCTTGAAGTAGTTTTTTAACTGCTTCTGCACCCATGCCTGCATGAAACCCGTAACCGTATTTTTCACGGTAGCTACGATATTCTTTTTCGGACAAAAGTTGTTTTCTTTCCAGTGGAGTTTCACCTGGATCAGTAACAACATATGATGCAAAATAGATGATCTCTTCCAAAGATCTCGGAGACATATCTAGAGCCAGACCCATACGGCTCGGAATGCCTTTGAAATACCAGATATGTGAAACCGGAGCTGCCAGTTCAATATGCCCCATGCGTTCGCGACGCACTTTAGCGCGAGTTACTTCAACACCACAACGGTCACAAACTACGCCTTTATAACGTACACGTTTGTATTTACCACAGTGACATTCCCAGTCCTTTGTAGGACCAAAAATTTTCTCGCAGAACAGACCTTCTTTTTCCGGCTTCAACGTACGATAGTTAATCGTCTCCGGCTTTTTCACTTCTCCGCGGGACCAAGAGCGAATTTTTTCCGGCGATGCAAGCCCGATTTTCATATATTCGAAATTGTTTACGTCCAACAAGGAGCAACCCTCCTTAACCAAGTCCTAAATTCTAGGTTCTTTCCCCTCTAGCAATCGCCAAAACTGCCAAAGGGGAGTAGAGCCTGATGAAAATTCCGGTATTGAGACAAATGACAATGACTATTTATAAATTACTCTGCGCCAACTTCTGAACCTTCAAGATTGAGGCTCAGTTTATCGCTAGCAGCATCGTCATCATCATCTGATTCTTTCAAATCAATTTCTTCTTCATCTTTAGTGAGCATCTTAACGTCCATACCAAGACTTTGAAGCTCTTTAATAAGAACTTTAAAGGATTCTGGAATACCTGGTTCTGGTACATTCTCACCTTTAACGATGGATTCGTAAGTTTTCACACGACCAACCACATCATCTGATTTTACAGTAAGGATTTCTTGAAGCGTGTAAGCTGCGCCGTATGCTTCAAGCGCCCATACCTCCATCTCACCGAAACGTTGTCCACCAAACTGAGCTTTACCACCCAGCGGCTGTTGCGTAACGAGTGAGTAAGGACCTGTAGAACGAGCATGGATTTTATCGTCAACCATGTGGGCAAGTTTGATCATATGCATGACACCAACGGTAACTTCACGCTCGAAGCGATCACCCGTACGTCCATCATACAGAACTGTCTTACCGTTACGTTGCATTCCTGCTTCTTCCATCGTATCAAATACGTCATACTCCGTTGCACCATCAAATACTGGTGTAGCAACATGAATACCTAGTTGCATTGCAGCCATACCCAAGTGAACTTCAAGAACCTGACCGATGTTCATACGGGATGGTACACCCAGTGGGTTCAGAACAACTTGAACTGGTGTTCCATCAGGAAGGAAAGGCATATCTTCTTCTGGAAGAATACGCGCCACGACCCCTTTGTTACCGTGACGTCCTGCCATTTTATCGCCCTCGGAAATTTTCCGTTTTTGCGCGATATAGACACGAACGAGTTGATTCACACCTGGAGGGAGTTCATCACCATTCTCACGAGTAAACACCTTCACATCGACTACGATACCGTCAGTACCATGTGGGACTCTCAGCGATGTATCACGAACTTCACGTGCTTTTTCCCCAAAGATTGCATGAAGGAGACGTTCTTCCGCCGTAAGTTCAGTTACTCCTTTAGGTGTAACTTTACCTACCAAGATATCACCTGCAGCGATCTCGGCACCGATACGGATAATTCCACGTTCGTCTAGATTACGAAGTGCTTCTTCACCGACATTCGGAATGTCACGCGTGATCTCTTCTGGTCCAAGTTTCGTGTCACGAGCTTCGGACTCATACTCCTCGATATGAATTGATGTATAAACATCTTCTTTAACGAGTTTTTCACTAAGAAGGATCGCATCCTCATAGTTGTAACCTTCCCAAGTCATAAAGGCTACGACAACGTTACGACCAAGTGCCAGTTCACCCATTTCAGTAGATGGACCATCTGCCAAAATGTCGCCAACTTTAACGCGATCGCCAATTTTAGCAATTGGACGTTGGTTAATGCATGTTCCTTGGTTCGAACGCATAAATTTGTGTAATTTATGTTTAACAAGATCGCCTTTAACTTCTTTACCATCTACCATTTCAATTTTACGAACCCAAATTTCATTGGCAGAAGATCTTTCAATAATCCCGTCATGTTTGGATACAATACATACACCGGAATCTTTTGCAGCCTTGTGCTCCATTCCTGTACCTACAAGCGGTGCTTTAGGAATCAGAAGAGGAACAGCCTGCCGCTGCATGTTAGATCCCATGAGCGCACGGTTGGAGTCATCGTTCTCAAGGAACGGAATGAGTGCCGTTGCAACGGAAACTACTTGTTTAGGCGATACGTCCATATAGTCAACCCGATCATTAGGCATGGTTGTAATGTTATCAGACTGTTTATTGTAACGTACAACAACCATATCCTCAGCAAATGAACCATCATCATTTAGCTTCGCATTCGCCTGAGCGATAACATAGTTATCTTCCTCGTCGGCTGTAACGTAGCGCACTTGATCAGTAACACGTCCTGTTTTAGGATCTACCCAGCGATAAGGAGCCTCAATAAAGCCGTACTCATTAACGCGAGCAAACGTAGACAAGGAGTTGATCAAACCGATGTTTGGTCCCTCAGGAGTTTCAATTGGACACATACGGCCATAGTGAGATGGATGAACGTCACGAACTTCAAAGCCAGCGCGCTCACGAGTCAAACCACCCGGTCCGAGTGCGGACAAACGACGTTTGTGGGTAAGTTCACCCAGCGGGTTCGTTTGATCCATAAATTGAGACAACTGAGAACTACCGAAGAATTCTTTAATGGATGCAATTACAGGGCGAATATTAATGAGTGCCTGTGGTGTAATTACATTCGCATCTTGGATAGACATTCTTTCACGAACTACACGTTCCATACGGGAAAGACCAATACGGAATTGGTTCTGTAAGAGTTCACCTACAGAACGCAGACGACGGTTACCCAAGTGATCGATATCATCTGTATCGCCGATGCCTTGCAGTAAGTTCAAGAAATAACTGATGGAAGAGATAATATCTGCTGGAGTAATATTCTTCACAGATTTATCAATATTGCTGTTTGCGATCAATTTCACAACTTTTCCATCTTCATTTGGTGAGAACACATCAATCGTTTGAACAGGAATATCATTAGCATCAAGAACACCATTAGCTACATGATAAGTACGCGTTCCAACTCCCTGTTCACTTTCAAGGTATGGAAGAATCTCATCAAGCAAGCGGCGGTCAACAACTTGACCTGCTTCTGCAATGATCTCCCCAGTGGAAGTATCAATCAGAGACTCAGCTAGACGCTGATTGAACAAACGGTTTTTGATGTGAAGCTTTTTATTCATTTTGTAACGACCTACGTTAGCAAGGTCATAACGTTTTGGATCGAAGAAGCGAGCTACAAGCAAGCTTTTTGCATTATCCAATGTTGGCGGTTCGCCTGGACGAAGACGCTCATAAATTTCAATCAGCGCTTTCTCTGTCGAATCCGTATTGTCCTTATCCAGCGTATTCCGGATATACTCGTCATCGCCGAGTAGTTCCAAAATTTCTGCGTCTGTACCGAATCCAAGAGATCTAAGTAATACGGTAACAGGGATTTTACGAGTACGATCGATACGAACATAAATAATGTCCTTCGCATCCATCTCGAGTTCGAGCCAAGCACCACGGTTCGGAATCACTGTTGCTGTATAAGATTTCTTTGCATTCTTATCTATTTTAGTGCTGAAATAGACGCTAGGGGAGCGAACCAACTGGCTGACAATAACCCGTTCCGCACCGTTAATGATAAACGTGCCTGTTTCCGTCATCAGCGGGAAATCCCCCATGAATACTTCCTGCTCTTTGACTTCGCCCGTTTCCTTATTAATGAGCCGGACCTTAACCCGAAGTGGTGCGGCATAAGTAACGTCGCGTTCCTTCGCGTCGTCTACCGTATATTTCGGTTCACCGAGACTGTAGTCGATAAATTCCAATACCAAATTACCGGTAAAATCCTGAATTGGCGAGATGTCCTGGAACATTTCGCGCAAACCTTCCTCCAAAAACCATTCGTAAGATTTTTGTTGGATTTCTATCAGGTTCGGAATTTCGAGTATCTCGTTAATTCGTGCATAACTGCGCCGAGTGCGTCGACCATACTGAACAAGATGTCCTGCCAACTTAAACTCACCCCTCAATGTCTACTCACTTTTAAAAATTTCGTTGCGAACCTCTGTTTGTAACCTTATAATGGAACTCATAACAAGATTATCTGATAACAGAGCTGCATATCCACAAATAAAGAAAAGCCCTTAATTCGAATTTTTTCGATAAAAGAGCAACTTGATTAGTGGATGTCCTCTTCATCCCAGAAAAACCCACTTACATATAGTTTGCCCAAAATGTACATATTATACGCCGATCTGCACAGAAATATGCCAAAATAGGCGAAAAAAAGATTGACATTTTCACAAACTAAAGCTAAGTAGGGCATCTTAATACTGACATTCACTAAGAATACCATAACTGATTTGTCAAGTCAATAGTTCGATTGCATCTTTTTGCAATTATATACTTGCCATCTCTTGGTTATTTCTCCGCTCTGAAGATTCGATATCCTTTGTCTTTGGTAACTTCCTCTACATATTTGAACATTGAAGAAAGCTTTTCTTTTGCTGAAGGCGCGCCCTGTTTCTTCTGTATCACAATCCACAAAGATCCTCCAACTCTTAGCTGCTCATATGCCTGTTCAAAAATAGAATGCACGATCTCTTTACCTGCTCGAATCGGTGGATTCGTTAGAATGACATCAAACGTTTGATGCCGCACTGCTTCAAGACGATCGCTTTGTTTAATCACTGTATTACTACTCACTTGATTTTGAATGGCATTGTGTCTGGCAAGTTCAACAGCTCTTTCATTAATATCAAGCATGGTCACAATCGCATCCGGAACAAGTTTTGCTGCCGTAATACCGATTGGGCCGTATCCACAACCAACATCAAGAATTGCTTTGGCACCCGTCAAATCCATTGCATTAATCAGGACCCGACTACCATAATCCACACCATTCTTCGAAAAAACTCCAGCATCACTTGTCAGTTTTAGTGAAAAACCTCTCAAATCTACTGAAAGCATCTGCCGATCATGAGCAGTTTCAGGCTTACTGGAATAGTAGTGATCGGACATGATACAAAACCCCTTCTCTACAAAGTACATTAGCATAATAAAAGATACGAGTATCTTCAATTATTACCAATCATGCCCCTTCATAACAACAAACCCCTTGATTGCTTCAAGGGGTTTGTATGTTAATTTTCCTATTCACTTAAATAGTGAAATGGACTATTTCAATTCAACAGAAGCGCCAACTTCTTCAAGTTTAGCTTTAACTGTTTCAGCTTCTTCTTTGCTTACTTTTTCTTTCAAAGCTTTAGGAGCGTTGTCTACTACTTCTTTAGCTTCTTTCAAGCCAAGACCAGTGATTTCGCGAACTGCTTTGATTACGTTGATTTTGGAAGCACCAGCAGATGTAAGGATTACATCAAATTCTGTTTGCTCAGCAGCTTCAGCACCGCCAGCAGCGCCACCCATAACAGCTACAGGAGCTGCAGCAGTTACGCCAAATTCTTCTTCGATTGCTTTAACAAGATCGTTCAGTTCCAATACAGTCATACCTTTGATTGCTTCCAAGATTTGCTCTTTACTCATGGTTGAACCTCCATTATTTTAATTAGTATTTTATATAGCTTGTTTATTCAAAAAATTAAGCGCCTTGCTCTTCTTTTTGTTCGCCAACTGCTTTAACCGCAAGGGCGAAGTTGCGTACAGGTGCTTGAAGCACGCTGAGGAGCATAGAAAGAAGACCTTCGCGTGAAGGAAGCTCTGCAAGTGCTTGAACTTCTTCAACACTAACTACACGACCTTCAACTACCCCACCTTTAATTTTCAAAGCTTCGTTTTTCTTAGCGAAGTCATTCAAAATTTTGGCTGGAGCAACAACATCATCAGTACTGAATGCAATTGCAGTAGGGCCAGTAAGAACTTCATCAAGTTCAGACAGCTCAGCAGCCGCAGTTGCACGGCGAAGCAATGTGTTTTTCAGTACTTGGAATTCGATTCCTGCTTCACGAAGCTGTTTACGCAGCTCAGTTACTTGGGAAACGTTTAGACCACGGTAGTCAGCTACAACAGTAGTTGCACTTTCGCGCAATTTAGCTGTTACTACATCAACCGCTTCTTGTTTTGCTTGGATCACTTTTGCGTTTGCCAAATTGTACACCTCCTGATAGATTTCTTGCAGATCAGCCAGAAGACCGCCCTGCATCCAGCACCTTCTCTATCATAGAAAGATTAGGGCTGTAAAAACCGCTTATTCGCGGAAGATTTTCCGTAAGATTTATGAACCAGGAATCAATACGATTCCCGATTCATTTATCCATAAGAAAAGCCTCCGTAGAATCACGAAGGCTTGATAAAGTCATATTGAGCAAAACACTCAAATGATACGTTCTATCATCACACCTCGGTAGGAAATTAAGCTTGTTACAGCACCTACTGTCTACGGTAAGCATATTCGAATTTAATGGTCAGTCACTAGGACTAAACAACTTTATCAGAATAACAGATTCAGATGACATAAGTCAACTGGAAATTATTATTTGAAAGAAGCTGTGCTCACACGCGCACCAGGTCCCATTGTGGAGGACATGCTGATGTTTTTCAGGTAAACACCTTTAGCAGCAGCTGGTTTCGCACGGTTAAGTGCTTCAACCAAAGCTTTCAGGTTTTCATTCAACTGCTCAGCAGTGAAAGAAGCTTTACCGATTGGCGCATGAATTTGTCCCGCACGATCCAGACGGTACTCGATTTTACCAGCTTTAATTTCTTGAACAGCTTTAGTAACATCAAAAGTAACCGTACCAGCTTTCGGGTTAGGCATAAGACCTTTACCACCGAGCAGACGACCCAATTTACCTACTTCACTCATCATGTCAGGTGTAGCTACGCAGACATCAAACTCGAACCAACCTTGTTGGATTTTTGTGATCATATCTTGATCTCCAACGTAGTCTGCTCCAGCTGCTTCCGCCTCTTTTGCTTTTTCACCTTTTGCAAATACCAATACGCGTTGTGTTTTACCTGTACCATGCGGCAAGACAACAACACCACGAACGGCTTGGTCTTGTTTACGAGGGTCTACGCCCAAACGTACTGCAACTTCGATTGTTTCATCGAATTTAGCAGTAGCTGCCTTTTTGACAAGCTCTACAGCTTCCAAAGGCTCGTAGCTTGCTTCGCTGTCAATCAGCTTAGCAGCTTCAACATATTTCTTACCATGTTTAGCCATGTTTTTTTCCTCCTTTGTGGTTTTAGCGGATATACCTCCCACAACACAGGCTGCGAATCAGCCTGTGCACGAACACTTGTAATTAGTCTTCGATGGTGATACCCATGCTGCGAGCAGTACCCTCTACCATGCGCATTGCGGACTCAACGTTCGCAGCGTTTAGGTCAGGCATTTTTTGCTCAGCAATTTGACGAACAGCGTCACGTTTTACAGTTGCGACTTTTTTCGTGTTCGGCTCACCGGATCCTTTTTCAAGTTTAGCAGCTACTTTAAGCAATACTGCTGCCGGTGGAGTTTTAGTGATGAATGTGAAAGAACGATCTTCAAACACCGTAATTTCAACTGGAATGATCAAACCTGCTTGATCAGCAGTACGAGCATTAAATTCTTTACAGAATGCCATGATGTTGACACCTGCTTGACCCAATGCTGGACCTACTGGTGGCGCTGGGTTTGCTTTACCTGCAGGAATTTGCAGTTTTACCATTTTAATTACCTTTTTGGCCATGTAAGACACCTCCTTGCATCAATAGTGGTTAGCGAGCATGTAGCCCTCCCACAGAAACCATAAGCTTGCGCTCTATAATTTTTCCACTTGATCGTAATCGAGCTCAAGCGGGGTTTCCCGTCCAAACATGTTGACGTGAACTTTCAACTTACTCTTCTCAGCCAATATCTCTTCCACGGAGCCCACAAAATTCGCAAAAGGACCAACTTTAATTCGTACGGATTCCTTAATATCGAATTCAATCTTCGGTTTTGGCTCCACAACACCCATATGCTTCAGAATCTGTTCAACTTCATCCGGCAATAGTGGCGTGGGCTTCGAACCAGATCCTGTTGATCCAACAAAACCAGTAACTCCCGGAGTGTTGCGAACAACATACCAAGAATCATCAGTTTGAACCATCTCAACAAGGACATATCCGGGGTAAATCTTACGCATAACGGTTTTTGTCTTACCGTCTTTATTTACCACTTCTTCTTCCATTGGAACAAGAACACGGAATATTTTGTCCTCCATGCCCATGGACTCTACGCGTTTTTCCAAATTGGCTTTGACTTTGTTCTCATACCCTGAATAGGTATGAACGACATACCATCTTTTTTCCATATCAAGCCACCTGGGACCCTTCTTAAATTATCGCTTCAATCACAGCGGAAATACCGATGTCAAGCACCCAAAAATAAAGCGTAATAACAATAACCGTCCCCAAAACAATAAGGGTGTAGTTAGTTAACTCTTTACGATTAGGCCAGCGAACCTTTTTGAGCTCTGCCCAGCTTTCTGAGAAAAAGGAAAACAGAGACTTGAAACTACGTTTCACGCCGACTACACCTCCAAATAACTATCTGGTTTCGCGATGAGAAGTCTGCTCGTTACAAAACTTGCAAAATTTCTTCATCTCCATGCGGTCGGGGTGATTACGCTTGTTTTTAGTCGTTGTGTAATTTCTTTGTTTGCAATTAGTACAAGCCAAAGTAATAATTACCCGCATGATGTGCACCTCCCGAAGACATCCGAACATTATCAGAGTCTCTAAATTGGTTCCTAAAAAAAATAGCGCGAATTTAGGCCTACCTAAAACACTTTATCACAAGGGTATATTCATGTCAATCGAAGAATAGGCTTTAATCTCTGCCTAAAATACCCTTTTCTAGCCTTTCTTACTTCAAGTCTAACTTTTTCTCAGAAAGCTGTTCTTGACACCCTTGTCTACCGGACAGAAAACTGAATGATATAGAATACTTACATTCAATATCTCATGTCGATAGCTTGGATCGAGCGTACAATCGAAAACGTCAATGTTTATCAGTATGAATCAATCCGCTTATTTTAAACGCTCTTCCTCTTCTCCAACAAAAAAAGACTCGATCTAGTCTGAGTCCTTCTTCAGAAAACGAGTTAATCTAATTATCTCTTACTTCTAGATATTTCTCAAGTTTTCGTTTTACACGCTGTAATGCATTATCGATCGATTTCACATGACGATTGAGATCCACAGCTATTTCCTGGTAGGATCTACCGTCCAGGTATAACATAAGCACTTTGCGTTCCAGGTCACTTAGAATCTCCGACATTTTGTCTTCTAAGCCAGTAAATTCTTCCTGGTTAATAACAAGTTCTTCCGGATCACTTACTTGTGTGCCACAAATAACATCCATCAAAGTGCGGTCAGATTCCTCATCATAGATCGGTTTATCCAGAGAAATATACGAATTCAGTGGTATATGCTTCTGACGAGTCGCTGTTTTTATAGCCGTAATGATCTGCCTCGTTATACATAACTCAGCAAATGCTTTAAATGATGCCAGCTTGTCCCCTCTGAAATCACGTATCGCTTTGTACAGCCCGATCATTCCTTCTTGAATGATATCTTCTCTATCAGCACCAATTAAAAAGTAAGATCTTGCCTTGGCTCGTACAAAATTACGATACTTGTTGATCAAGTATTCTAGTGCCTCACTGTCGTTGTCATGAACGGCTTGGACAATATCCTCATCACTTAGATAATCAAACTTGGACAACATGATATCTTTGAGGTCAACACTCACTAACAATCCCTCCGGCTGCAACGCAAGGACCCCGTTACCTATCAAAATATAGCCCAAGTATATATGAACATACCTTCCAACGTCAACCACACTTCGCCTAAAAAAGAAAAGAATGATATAAATGTCAAGAGATTCATAATTCTATTGTTTTGCAAAATGATAGATTCAATCTTAATCTCTTCTCCATTTTTCGAACATACTCCGAACTTCGGGTGACAATTTCGAGTCTATTGTGTTTTTGGTTGATTTTTTCTGATAGTCTTCTTTTATCTTTCTACCGAGTTCCTTATCATTCTGTTCCAGCTCAATATAAAGTTCCCGGGCAGATAGACGGAGCGCACCTTGTCCAAAAATAACATGCTGCTCCACCATATCACTTGTAGCCACATAGATCTGACGCCTTCGAGAACTAAGCTCACCTACAAGTCTCTCAATACATTCATCAGCCGTCTCTTTTTCTTTAGTGAAATGCACCTGCACTTTACTCTCTGTAAAAGATTTACCTAAACCCGGTACTCTATAAGCGTCAAAAATTACGATCACTCTTGTCCCCGAAAAACCCTGGTAATCGGCCAGCCGTACCAATAGCTTGTCCCGTGCATCCTGCAAATCGGTTCTGGCAAGGGCAGAGAGTTCTTTCCAAGCCCCTATCATGTTATAACCGTCCACGAGAAGCACATCACGGGTATCCTTCATTTTCTAATGATCCCTATGACTTCCGAGATCTAAGCACTTCGTACATCACTACGCCTGCGGCAACAGAAGCATTCAGGGAGTTGATCTGGCCAGCCATTGGTAACTTCAAAAGAACATCACATTTTTCACGAATAAGCCTTCCCATACCTTTTCCTTCATTGCCGATAACGATAGCGACAGGCCCCGTGAATACTCCGTTTCCAAAAACAGACTCTTTCGCTTGCAAGTCAGTTCCCACAACCCATACACCCGCTTCTTTCAGCTCATCGATGGTCTGTGCCAAGTTACTTACTCTTGCTACAGGAACATATTCAGCTGCACCGGCAGAAGTTTTAGATACAGTTGCAGTTACCTGAGCCGAGCGGCGTTTCGGAACAATAACGCCATGTGCTCCCGTGCAGTCCGCAGTTCGTAGAATAGAACCGAGATTATGGGGGTCCTCAATTTCGTCTAGCAAAACAAGAAAAGGATCTTCCCCTTTATCCCGCGCAGCAGCGAGTAGATCTTCTACATGTGCATATTCATAGGGAGCAGCCTGTGCCACAACACCTTGATGCTGTATGCCAGGAACCATTTGCTCTAACTTACGCTTGTCTACCTGTTGAATAATCACGCCCGCTTTTTTCGCCTCAGCATAGATTGGCAAGGTAAGATGCTTTTGTGCCTGCTCAGCAATCCATATTTTGTTTATCGTTCTTCCGGAACGCAGCGCCTCAATAACCGAGTGCTTACCGGCAATCCATTCTTCTTCCATTTCTCTATATCCTCCTAGCTTCAACACGCCATACTTTGACTGTTTAGAAGCTCTATATTTCGTTATAATCGATTATTACTTTTGTGCTTTTCCTTCTTTTTTGGCTTGCTCCATTCTCTGAATGCCAAGAACAATAAGTTCGCGGAGTCTTTCTTGATATCCGCTCGTGTATAAATACCCGATCAGACATTCAAAAGCGGTAGCGTGTCTATATTCCAAAACATCTGCATTTTTCGGAACACTGGATTTGGCATTTCTGCCTTGCCTTACAACATCCGCTTCCGCAGGTAACAATTCTTCCTCAATATACGACAAAATCCTGCTTTGAGCTTTTGCTGATACAAAACTTGTCGCATTTTGATGAAGATGATTGGGACGAAGGTTAGATTTTGACAGCAAATATTGTCTGACAGCGACCTCATAAACCGCATCTCCTATGTAGGCAAGAGCAATCGGGGGAATAAGTTCCGGCTTACGGGAAGGAGGGTAGGGAAATAACCACCCTTGCTCCCCTTGGCCGCCATCATAATTCTGCAGTTGGTTCTCACTCATTTGCGCCGCCATCTTACACCTTGTGGTGTATCTTCGATAACAATCCCCATATCTGCCAGCTCATCACGAATCTCATCAGAACGAGCCCAGTCTTTTGCCTTACGAGCTTCCGCACGCTCTTGTATCAGCTTCTCTACATCGGCATGAAGTTCATCTTGCTCTTCGGTATATACGCGAAGTACTGTATTCATTTCATCAAACAATGCAAGCATTGCTTCAAGTTCAGCACGGTTAACTACTTCTGCTTGTAGAAGCATATTCGCTTCATTTACCCATTCGAAAACGGCAGTAATTGCATCAGGTGTATTAAAATCATCCTGCATTTTCTCGTGAAATTGATCACGAATTTCTGCAATTTTTGCCTCCCGCTCTTGTGAAATCGCTTCGTTAATGGTAACTGTATTCAGTCGGTGCTTCATATTATTAACCGCATTAGCGATCCGATCCACACTATTTTCGGCCTGTTCCATAATATCTTCACTGAAGTTAAGTGGATTTCGATAATGTGTTGAAAGCATGAAATATCGAATTGCTTCTCTTTTGTACTGCTCACGCAAATCTTTTACAAGGATACCGTTTCCGAGTGATTTCGACATTTTCTCGTTATCAATACGGATAAAACCGTTATGCATCCAGTAATTTGCGAGTGGTTTTCCTGTTAACACTTCCGATTGTGCTACTTCACACTCATGATGGGGGAATTGCAAATCTTGCCCTCCGCCGTGAATATCGAGTGTATCCCCCAAGATGTTACGAGCCATTGCAGAGCACTCAATATGCCAGCCTGGGCGACCTTTGCCCCACGGACTATCCCAGAAGATTTCTCCTGGCTTAGCTGCTTTCCAAAGTACAAAATCTTGCGGATGTTCTTTGCGCTCATCGACTCCGATTCGAATCCCAAACTGCAATTCATCTAGATTCTGTTTGGACAACTTACCGTAATCCGGGAATTTATGAGTACGGTAATACACATCGCCGCCTTTTTCATAAGCGACCCCTTCATCCTCAAGCTGCTTAATAAAGTCTATGATCAAATTCATGTTCTCGGTTACACGAGGATTATGTGTGGCTCTCGGGATCCCTAGACCATCAAGATCTTCATAGTAGGCTTGAATAAAACGATCCGCTACTTCCGGCACCGTTGTGCCAAGCTGATCTGCTTTCTTAATCAATTTATCATCTACATCGGTGAAGTTTACGACATAATTCACATCATTACCAATCACCTCAAGGTAACTGCGAACAACGTCGAAAAAAATCATCGGTCTTGCATTACCAATATGAATATAATCATACACGGTCGGTCCGCAGACGTACATTTTCACTTTCCCTGGTTCCTGCGGAACAAAAGTATCTTTATGCCTTGTGAGCGTATTATATATTTGAAGCGTCATCAGCCACATTCCTTTCGATCTTTTCCATCATTATATTGTACCACGTTTATACTTTGTTACCACGAGCCACCGTTTCTTTTTCAAGGCAGTCCTGCTCTTGCAGAGATTTCAGCTTTTTTAATTCTTCCCGCAGTTCATAGATCTCAAGCTGGAGTTCTCGCATGGAGTCAATAATCGGATCAGGAAGCTGCTGACTTAAACGATCGATTCGTTTGCCATCCTGTTTTACTACTCGTCCTGGTATCCCTACCACTGTGCTGTTTGGAGGAATTTCTTTCAGGACAACTGAATTGGCACCAATATTACTGTAATCTCCTACTTTAAATGAACCAAGCACCTTAGATCCAGATGAAATTACGACATTATTCCCGATCGTCGGATGTCGCTTTCCTTTCTCTTTGCCTGTTCCCCCTAAAGTTACCCCCTGATAGATAACAACATCATCACCAATCTCGCAAGTCTCCCCGATTACCACACCCATACCATGATCTATAAAAAGCCGTTCTCCAATCGTGGCACCAGGGTGTATTTCGATACCTGTCGTAAAACGACTCGCTTGGGAAATGGTTCTCGCCATGGTAAACCATCCTCTTCGGTAAAAACGGTGAGCCAGTCGGTGAGCCCAGATTGCATGTAAGCCGGAATACGTAAAGATGACCTCAAACCAGCTTCTAGCTGCGGGATCGTTATCAAATACTGCCTGAATATCCGATTTCAATTTTCTAAACATGTCTGTTCCCCTCTTTGGCACCAAGCACCGTCTTAATTTCGAATTTGCTTGCAAGGTCTATGAAAAAAACGCCTCTGCAGCCCATATAGGCTGCAGAGGCGTCATAAGTCCGCGGTTCCACTCTGCTTAGTTATGTTCTTCCCTAGTCATAGGACTGAAGAAGAACATAACCATCTTTGAACGTCCGATAACGAGGACGACACGTCGCTACCTACTTGCCGTGCCTTGTTTATCGCATACAAGGGGGCAGGTTCGGAAGCGCAGCTCCCAGGCGCATTTCGTTCGGCAGATTGTGAGATAACTTCCAGCCTGAAGGCCCTCATGGCCTTTCCTGGTTATCTTCTCTGGTTCACAACCACACCGCCTACTTCTCCTGATCACAGCTATTGAATAGTCGTTACTTACATTATTATTTCTTATATCTTAACGAAAAGAACGCATACTGACAAGAACAAGAAACATTCGTTATGATTACTTTATTATCCTTGTTCTACAGTCGTGCATTCAAACGGGAAAGAACCTTCTCACGACCTAACAAATAAATCGTCTTGTTCAAATCCCGTCCATGCGTCTGACCCGTTAGAGCCACACGAATTGGCATAAAGAGTTGTTTCCCTTTAAAGCCTGTTTCTTTCTGAACCTCTTTAATAAGTACAGCCATACGGGGTGCTGAAAAATCTTCCTCTACGGCTACTTTATCAGCAAAAGCACGAAGAACTACAGGAACTTGTTCCTCCTTAAGGATGGCAGCAGCATCACCTTCAAATTCCACTTCTTCTTTGAAGAACAGAGCAGATAATTCAACGATATCAGAAGCCGCCGTCATTTGCTCTTGATAGAGAGCTACTAATTCTTTAGCCCAGCTTTCTTGTTCTGGACTAAGTTCTGCAGGCAAGCGTTCTGCTTTTTGCAAATGAGGGATGGCAAGTTTAGCGATCCGATCCGTTTCTGCATTTTTAATGTACGTATTATTTAAATGAGCCAGTTTGTTTGTATCAAACACAGCTGGGGATTTTGAAAGACGGCTTGGATCAAAAATCTTAATCAGCTCATCTTTGCTATAAATCTCTTCTTCACCTTCTGGAGACCAGCCTAATAAGGAAATGAAGTTAAACATCGCTTCCGGCAAGTATCCCAGCTTGTCGTACTGCTCAATAAATTGGATGATAGACTCATCCCGCTTACTGAGTTTTTTGTGATTCTCATTCACGATCAGTGTCATATGACCAAAGACCGGAGGTTCCCATCCAAGAGCTTCATAAATCATGAGCTGTCTTGGTGTATTCGAGATATGATCTTCCCCACGCAGCACATGAGAGATCTTCATTAAATAATCATCTACTACAACTGCAAAATTATACGTAGGAATTCCATCTTTTTTGACGATAACAAAGTCACCGGACTCTTTCGAGTTAAAAGAGATCGTTCCTTTTACCATATCATCAAAAGTATAAATCTTCTCATCTGGTACACGGAAACGCACGCTTGGCACACGGCCTTCTGCTTCAAATGCCTTACGCTGTTCTTCCGTTAAATTCCGGTGTTTACCAGAGTAGCGCGGAGTTTCTCCGCGGGCTGTTTGCTCTTCTCTCTCCTGCTCGAGTTCTTCCTCCGTACAGTAGCAGAAGTAAGCAAGACCACGGTCAATTAGATCCTGCCAATATTTACGGTAAATATCAAGACGTTCCGTCTGACGGTAAGGTCCGTATTCCCCCGGTACATCAACACTTTCATCCCAGTCCATACCGAGCCATTTCAGGTACTTGAGCTGACTTTCTTCTCCACCCTCCACGTTCCGTTTCACATCGGTATCTTCGATACGAATAATAAATTTTCCACCTTGGTTTCTAGCATACAAATAATTGAAAAGCGCCGTTCTGGCATTCCCAATATGTAAATGACCTGTTGGGCTTGGCGCATAACGCACGCGGACTTCCGTGCTCATAATATCCCCTCCGAATTGTTTATCTCAAGATGATAGCACAGGTTGGATCAGGCAGACAACCGATTGCGCGGCAATTCCTTCTCCTCGTCCTGCGAAACCTAACTGTTCTGTTGTCGTTGCTTTTACATTCACTTGCGATACCTCAGCATGTAGTGCCTTAGCGATAATCTCCGCCATTTGCGGAATATAAGGAGCCATTTTTGGCTTTTGTGCAATAATAGTAGAATCAATATTTCCAAGCTTATATCCGCGTTCTTCTGCAAGCTCCCAGACTCGCTCCAGCAGCTTCAAGCTGTCAGCATCCTTAAATACAGGATCCGTATCAGGAAAATGCTTACCGATATCCCCCAAGCCTAGTGCGCCGAGGATTGCATCGCTGACTGCATGCAGTAATACATCGGCATCAGAATGACCAATTAAACCTTTTTCATAAGGAATCGTTACACCGCCGATAATACATGGCCTGCCTTCCACCAACTGATGGACATCAAAACCTTGTCCTACTCGAATCATTGTTCTCTCTCCCCTTTTTGCATAAATGCAGCATAATCTAGATCTTCCGGTGTGGTGATCTTGATATTGGTATAACTGCCCTCTACAATCTTAACCTGTCTTCCCAGACGCTCAACCAGCATAGCATCATCCGTTCCTGCAAAACCTGATTCTACCGCTAGTTTATGCGCTTCTTTTACATCCGAAAGACGAAAAGCCTGTGGGGTTTGAATGCTCCACAGACTGCTCCGATCGGGGGTCGCAGTTATTATTCCATCTGTACTTACCTGCTTAATCGTATCTTTGACAGGAACAGCAAGTACTGCAGCCCCAAATTGTTCTGCTGCCTTCATACATGCTTCAATGTGATCTCGCTGGACAAAAGGACGAACACCATCGTGGATAAGTACATAATCCGTTTCAAGTTTCTGGAGACCCGCATAAACCGAGTCTTGCCGTTCCTTCCCTCCTGAAACAACGAAAGTCCGTTGGTCATGAAGTCCAGATTGCTTAATCCATTCTTCACACCGTCTTACATCCGGCGCACCAGTTACCACAATGATATCCTTAATCATAGGTATGCGGTTAAACACTTCAAGTGTATGTATAAAAATGGGCTTGTCTTGCAGCAGCAGAAACTGTTTGCTCTCACTTGTCTTCATTCGTGAGCCTCTTCCTGCTGCAACAATGACTGCCCCCCATGATTTTGTCATGTACACTAACCCCTGCCTTGTCCGTCATCTGTCAGTATCCAGTGCATGAACACTTACTCTCCATCATAACGCTTTATTGCGCTTTTTCCAACAGTTTCGGCTTGGCAAAAATCATTCTTCCGGCAGAAGTCTGCAGTACACTCGTCACCAAGACTTCCATCATTGTCCCGATATACTCGCGTCCACCTTCAACGACTATCATCGTACCATCATCTAAGTAGGCTACACCTTGACCATGTTCTTTTCCATCTTTAATAATCTGAACCATAATTTCCTCACCAGGAAGTACAACCGGCTTCACTGCATTAGCAAGATCATTGATATTAAGGACAGAAACACCTTGAAGTTCACATACTTTATTAAGATTAAAATCATTCGTCACTACTTTACCTTGCAGGACTTTCGCTAGTTTTACAAGCTTGCTGTCTACTTCGGAGATTTCTTCAAAATCCCCCTCATAGATCAGGACTTTAATCTCCAGTTCTTTCTGGATTTTATTCAAAATGTCGAGCCCTCTGCGTCCCCGGTTTCTTTTCAGAAGATCAGAGGAATCTGCAATATGCTGCAGCTCTTCCAGTACAAATTCAGGAATTACAATGGTCCCTTCAATAAATCCAGTTTTACAAATATCAGCGATTCGGCCATCAATAATTACACTCGTATCGAGAATTTTATGTTCTTCAATGCGCCTTTCCTCATTCCCTGTACCTGTATTCCATCTTCCTGAAGTCCAGAACGAGCCTAAATCTTCTTTTTTGGCTAGACCAACCCGAAGCCCCATATAACCAAATACGAGCATAAGCGCCACTTGAAGTAAGTCCCCCGGTCTGCCAAGCCAGTTAAGCGAAGGATAAAGAAGTAACGAGAACAATAAACCTATACCAAGCCCGAGTGCTCCTGCTGCAAGTTCACTCATTGGAACCCGTGCAAGTTTAGAGACCCCTTCTTCTACCCGTAGATCAAGGAGTGATCCAAGCATCCTACTTAACAGAACAAAGAATACAGCACCAACTAACATAAATAACGTTAAAGCCAAACCTACTCTGAATGTACTTGTCCCTTCACTTAACCAAGGGATCGTTTGTCCTACTGAATAATAAAGCGCATAACCAGACCATGCTCCGCAAAGCCCTGTGAACATAAAAATAAGCTTTCTCCACACGTCCCTACACCTCCTTAATTGCTTTTCTTTATCCAGTATGAACCAATTTTTTAGGTCCTAATCGTGGTAAGAAGGTATTTTTAACGGTAAATGTATGATTGTTATTTTCTCTATTATGTAAATGATGGTTGAAAATGGTTTGTATGCTGACATATAATAAGTTCAACTGATAAACCGAGGTGAAAATAAAATATGAGCGCATCAAGTTTGCAAACTTTTCAGAACCAAGTATCCGAGCTGTTGCTCCGCCACCGAAGTCTAATTGACGTTTTGTCCAAGAATGGACAAGCGGATGCTTCTGTTAACCGGGCTGTTTCTAAAGCCATTACAGACTGTGGTTGTATTGAACTCCATGCAACCAAGCAATCTTACGCTCATAATGGTGATCTAGAAGATGCCAAATCTTCGGTACAGACGCATGTACATGGTGATCTGTGTGACCAGTGCAAAGAAGTCATCAGCTCAGAACTTGGTCGTAATCTGTTCTACATGTCAGCACTATGCAATCTGCTTAATATTCAGTTAGAAGAAGTGCTTGAAGATGAAGCTAAAAAGTGTTCTACACTGGGCATCTTCAACCTCTCCTAATCTCTGAACCCGCTTTTAACAGCTTTTTATCATTACACCGACAATCAATCGACTCCAAAAGTAAATATAGAAAATTAAAAAAGCATTTATCTCTCCATACTAGGAAAGGTAAATGCTTTTTCTTATGATTATTTATTATATGATTTCTTTTTAAGCCTAATGAGAAGTTTCATCTCTTTCTCTTTTCTTTTTCTTCTTGCGACTCCGGGCTAGAATAAGATCAATATTATGAGTCATACCATATATGGCATAAAGCACAAGAGGTATAAATACAAACATAGATAATTGCTCTGAGAAAAGTACCGCAAGTGCAATCGAAAAAAGAACAACAAGCGGAGCAATCCATACTGCTTTTTTAGGAAGGCCCACTTTTTTCAGGTTAGGATATTTAAGTGAACTTATCATCAAATAAGCAAGCAATAAAGTTGCAATCATCATGAATGGAGCTGAGATATCTTTACTGAATAAAGACAAGGTTGCAAGCACACCGCCCGCAGCAGGAATAGGAAGCCCTGTAAAGTACCCAGGAATCCCAGGCCGTACATTAAAGCGAGCCAGCCTTAAAGCCCCGCATATCGGGAACAGACACGTTACAATCCAAGCGAGAGCGATAGGTGCCTCCTGAAATGAAACGCTATACATAATATAAGCCGGCGCAGCTCCAAAAGAGATCATATCCGATAAGGAATCAAGCTCTTTGCCAAAATCACTTTGAGCATTCAAAGCTCTAGCAATTCGACCATCCAGTCCATCCATCAGCATCGCTACAACAACCATAATCGCTGCTAAACTGTAACGACCCTCGGATGCGAGCAGAATGGCAATCATTCCGAGAGATAGATTACCTAAGGTAAACAAGTTCGGAATTGATTTTGTTATCATCACGTCACCTCGTAAGTGTAACTGTACAATTTTATTCTAAATTTTAAACTAAACTGAATCAATTTCATAACTCATTAAAATGATGAATTTGTAACTACAAACAAAACCATTTTGATCTATATATACCCCTGATTAAAGCAACTAAAGGTATTATGAAATTGATTCAACTACTTTACATTTGTCGATCAATAAACATCTGTTCTTGCAGGCGCTTTAAGCCATCCTTGATCGTCCGAGCGCGAACTTCACCAATACCATCCACTTCATCAAGCTCCTCGATCGTAGCCATAATGACATGTGGTAATCTTTCAAATTCTTCAACTAAATTATGAATAATGACATTTGGCAATCTTGGAATTTTGCTTAAAACTCGGTATCCTCTTGGAGCTACGGATTCTTCAGAAGCAGCTGCCGCTGCACCATAACCGAGAAGCCGGCCAATATGATGGGTATCAAGCAGCTCATCATCTGTAGATCGTTTTAAGCCATTAATAATATCTTTGATCTTCTCATCACTGTTATCTTTGGCATAATCCTTATACAAAAGCCAAGCTTCCTCTTCTGTATTCGCCACTAGTTCTTCCATCTGCATATTAATCAGGCGTCCTTCATTGCCCAGTTCATTAATATAGCGTTTAATCTCCATCTTGATTCGCAGCACCATTTCCACCCGCTGTATGACATTGATTACTTCAGGAATCGTAACCAATTCTTCAAACTCGGATGCACTCAGATTGGTAAGTGACTGGTTTAAGACTGCTTTATATTTCTCCAATGTTTGAATCGCTTGATTCGCTTTTGTTAAAATAACTCCAATTTCCTTCAATGCATAACGCAGCGTTCCTTGGTAAAGAGTGATAATATTCCTTCTTTGCGAAATGGAAACAACCAGTTTTCCCGTCTGTTTTGCTACACGTTCTGCCGTACGGTGACGAATACCTGTCTCGGATGAAGAAATGGAGGAATCGGGAATTAACTGCGTATTTGCATACAATATCCGTTTCAAATCTTCACTTAGGATGATCGCTCCATCCATCTTAGCAAGTTCATATAAATAGTTCGGTGAAAAATCGCAATTAATCGAAAATCCACCATCCACTACTTCCATAACTTCTGGACTGTAGCCGACAACAATCAATGCACCCGTTTTTGCACGCAGAACATTTTCAAGCCCTTCACGAAAAGGCGTTCCAGGTGCAACCAAACGTAACAACTCATTCATTTTATCCAGTTGGCTCGATTCTTTCATCTATTCAATGCCCCCTAATCTAAAGCAGCCGCTAGTGCATCTCCGACCGTATTAATACCGATCAGTTCTATTCCAACAGGATGCTTCCACCCCTTTAAGCTCTTCTCTGGCATAATTACCCGTTTAAACCCAAGTTTTTGCGCTTCTTTGGCTCTTTGTTCCGCTCTTGAAACACCGCGCACTTCTCCAGTCAAGCCTACTTCTCCAAATATGACATCATAGGGTTTGGTTGGCAAATCGCGAAAACTGGAAGCAATACTTACAGCCATAGCCAAATCGGTTGCAGGTTCATCCAGTTTCACTCCACCAGCTACATTGAGATAAGCATCTTGATTCTGGAGAAACATTCCTTGGCGCTTCTCAAGGACGGCGATGATCAGTGCCATACGGTTGTAATCAACGCCGGTAGCCATTCGCCTAGGTGATGGAAATTGCGTAGCCGAGATCAGTGCCTGAAGTTCGACAAGCATGGGACGCGTTCCTTCCATACTCGCTACAACGGTGGAACCTGCCACTCCTAGCGGTCGCTCAGATAAGAACATTTCTGATGGATTAGCCACTTCTCTTAAGCCCGATTCTCCCATCTCGAAAATCCCAATTTCATTCGTCGAACCAAAACGATTCTTTACCGCACGAAGCAAACGATACGTATGATGACGTTCTCCTTCAAAATAAAGCACACAATCCACCATATGTTCCAGCATTCGAGGACCTGCAATCGAACCCTCTTTAGTAACATGCCCTACCAGAACCGTTGCAATGCCTAACCCTTTCGCAATCCGCATAAACCGTGATGTACATTCTCGTACCTGTGCCACACTTCCGGGAGCACTTGTTATTTCCGGTAAAAAAACAGTCTGAATTGAGTCAATCACCAGAAAATGAGGATCAACCTGACTTACTGCCTCTTCGATCCGTTCCATATTCGTTTCACTAAGAACATATAAATCAGGAGACAATGCTTCAAGCCGGTCGGCTCTCAGTTTGGTTTGTCTAACCGATTCCTCACCCGAAATATACAATACGCGCAGCCCTGAAGCTGTCATGGCATGAGATGTCTGGAGCAAGAGCGTTGATTTACCAATACCCGGATCCCCACCAACAAGAATCAACGAACCTGGTACTACTCCTCCGCCAAGTACTCGATTCAGTTCCTGAATGCCAGTTAGAATACGCGGTTCTTGGTCACTTTCTATATTTATGATAGGAAGCGGTTTTTCTTTACTATCAAAAAGGGAAGAATTCCTCCCCTGTGTCTTCACAATACTTTCGGTTTCCTCCACCATGGAATTCCATGACTGGCAACCTGGACATTTACCGTACCATTTCGGCGATTCATAACCGCATTCTGTACAGTAAAACTTTGTTTTTACTTTAGCCACTTCACTTCTCCTCATTTAACTTTACTTAACTTCAAGTATAAATTTCACATACCGAATTTACCAATAAAGGATTTATTAAAAGTTTAACATTGAATGCATTTTAACGTAAAGCTTAATCACAAACTTTACATCAAAGGGAATCCTTCTTTACCATTAAAAATAAAAAAACGCCCCCTAAAAATTAGGGGGCATTCCTATCAATTATTAAGAATTAGTGGGCACATTGCTCTTTTTTGTAACAGCGAGTGCACCATCCTTCTCATCAATAAGAAGGAAATCTCCTTTTGTAATTGAACCCGTAAGAAGTTCCTCAGATAGACGGTCTTCAATGTGCTTTTGAATCGCACGGCGAAGCGGTCTTGCACCGTAGGCTGGATCGAATCCTTCTTTCGCTAAGAAAGCTTTTGCCTTGTCAGTAAGTTCGAAATCAACATCATATTCACGCAGACGTTTACGAAGTTCTTCAGACATCAGAGAAACAATCTCTCCAATATGCTTCTCTTCAAGTGAATGGAAAACAATAACTTCGTCAATCCGGTTTAGGAATTCAGGACGGAAGCTCTTCTTGAGTTCTTCCATCACTTTACCTTTCATGTTCGAATACTCCGCCCCCGCATCTGCGACTGCAGTAAATCCTAGCGTAGAATTACGTTTAATTGCATCTGCACCCACATTAGAAGTCAAGATAATGAGGGTATTACGGAAATCTACAACACGGCCTTTTGAGTCAGTCAAACGTCCATCTTCAAGAACTTGAAGCAAGATATTGAATACTTCCGGGTGAGCTTTTTCAATCTCATCTAAAAGAACGACAGAATACGGTTTACGACGAACTTTTTCAGTCAGCTGACCGCCTTCTTCATATCCTACATATCCTGGAGGCGCTCCTACTAGTCGAGAAGTAGAGTGTTTCTCCATGTATTCGGACATATCAATCCGGATTACCGCATTTTCATCTCCAAACATCGCTTCGGCAAGCGCACGAGCAAGTTCTGTTTTACCTACCCCTGTAGGTCCTAGGAAGATAAAAGAACCCATAGGACGTTTTGGATCTTTTAGGCCTGCACGTGCCCGGCGAATTGCACGACTGACAGCTACAACTGCTTCGTCTTGGCCGATTACACGTTCATGAAGAATAGACTCCATATTTAACAAACGATCTGTTTCTTCTTGTTTCAGTTTGCTAACCGGGATTCCTGTCCAGCTTGCTACCACTTGAGCGATATCTTCTGGAGTTACTTCTGAATCCGTACGACCTTGTTTTTCTTTCCACTGATTTTTAGTTATATCCAGTTCTTCGCGAATTTTCTGTTCTGTATCACGCAGCGCTGCTGCTTTCTCAAATTCTTGACTTTGCACCGCAGAGTCTTTCTCTTTGCGGATATCATCAAGACGGTTTTCCAGTTGTTTAAGATTAGGCGGTACAGTATAAGAATTCAGTCTTACTTTAGAACCCGCTTCATCAATAAGGTCAATCGCTTTATCTGGCAGGAATCGGTCTGTAATATAACGGTCAGACAGTTTTACTGCTTGTTCAATTGCCTCATCTGTAATTTTTACACGGTGATGAGCTTCATAACGATCTCTCAGTCCATGCAAGATTTGAATGGCTTCTTCAACCGATGGCTGATCCACAGTAATTGGCTGGAAACGACGTTCAAGAGCAGCGTCTTTTTCAATATATTTACGGTACTCATCAAGCGTAGTCGCACCAATACATTGTAGCTCTCCGCGGGCAAGGGCAGGTTTTAAAATGTTAGAAGCATCGATTGCTCCTTCTGCTCCGCCTGCACCAATCAGAGTGTGCAGTTCATCAATGAAGAGAATGATATTTCCTGCTTGGCGAATCTCATCCATAATTTTTTTAAGTCGATCCTCAAACTCACCGCGATACTTCGTTCCAGCAACTACAGAACCCATATCTAGGGTCATTACCCGTTTATCACGCAGTGTTTCAGGTATTTCATTCGCAATAATCTTCTGAGCAAGGCCTTCTGCAATCGCTGTTTTACCAACTCCGGGTTCACCAATCAGAACCGGGTTGTTTTTGGTACGTCGACTAAGCACTTGAATAACACGCTCAATCTCTTTACTGCGGCCGATGACCGGATCAAGATTGCTCTCTCTCGCAGTGGCTGTAAGATCTCTTGCCAGACTATCCAGTGTAGGAGTGCTTACATTGGCTTGTGTACCGTTATGACTGGATACTGCTTCACTGCTGCCAAGCAGTTGCAAGACTTGTTGACGTGCCTTATTAAGGCTAATACCGAGGTTGTTCAGCACACGTGCTGCTACACCTTCGCCTTCACGAATTAAGCCAAGCAAAATATGTTCGGTTCCCACATAAGTATGGCCCAGCTTACGAGCCTCATCCATGGAAAGCTCAATTACTTTTTTCGCACGCGGCGTATATGCAATATTGGTAGGTTGCTCTTGGCCACGGCCAATGAGTGTTTCTACCTCATCCTGTATTTTTTCAAGACCAAGGCCAAGGCCGATGAGAGCTTTTGCAGCAATACCTTCACCTTCACGAATCAGGCCGAGCAAAATATGTTCGGTACCGATGTTATTATGACCTAAACGAACTGCTTCTTCCTGAGCTAAAGCGAGAACTTTTTGAGCTCGTTCCGTAAATCTTCCAAACATCATATTCCTTGCACCTCCATAAGTTTAAAAAATAATTCCTTTATCTATATATCTAGGCTATTCTAATGATTGCCCAGCCGACACAATGTCGGTAAATCCCATAACTCTCGTTCTTGTGAGACAAGAATGTTAAGGTGTGGGTTATTACTTCATAATAAGAGCATGTTCCTAATGAGTTCATAATGAGCTTACAATAAGCTATAAAACCCACTCCTACTAATTTTCTCTTTGGAAAGATTCCCTTATTAACTGTGCCCGGTACATATCTCTTTCTCCTGACTCAAGCGTTCTCCCGAATTTCTTCTGAAGGAAACCTGGCTGGATCAAGACATTGAGTTCATTCATTTCAACTATTGTTTTTTCTCTAATGAGATCTAAATCAATGCCGAGCCGAACATCAGATATGCGCTGAGCTGCTTCTTTCGAATCCATCAAATAAGCATGAGATAAAATACCATATGATCTCATCACTCGATCCGCAATACGAAGTTTAGAATCGGTCATGAGTCTTTCTCTAGCGTTACGCTCGTGACCTATAATCTGTAAAACAACACTATACAAATTATCGATAATTTCGGCTTCAGTTTGTCCTAATGTAATTTGATTCGATATTTGAAACAGATTTCCTGTCGCTTCACTGCCTTCACCGTAAATTCCTCTTACAGCAAGACCTACTTGAGATACAGCAGTGAGTACCCTGCCTATCTGTTTCGTCATCACAAGAGCCGGTAAATGCATCATTACAGAAGCCCGAACCCCAGTTCCTACATTGGTTGGACAACTGGTTAAATATCCTCTGCGATCATCAAAAGAATAATCGATATGGGCTTCAAAAACATCATCTATGGCTGAAGCACGTTTCCACGCTTCTTGAACCTGAAAACCAGGGTATAAACATTGAATGCGCAAATGATCCTCTTCGTTCACCATAATACTAATGGATTCATCTTCACTAAGAATAACCGCACCATTTCTTGATTCATTTGCCAAGTTCGGACTAATGAGATGTTTTTCGACTAGTATTTCTTGGTCAAGTTCAGATATTTCATCTAGATTTAGAACATGGAAATTGCCAAACTGATGAATATCATCAAATTGAAGGATTTCCGTTACCTTATCGAGTACCGCTCTCGATTGCTGGTCGGTTGCCAGCATAGGAAATGGAAAACTCTGCACGTTCCGTGCCACTCTTACCCGGCTGCTAATGACAATTTCTGAATCAGCTGCGCTACTACGCATCCAATCACTAAGTGGTTTATCGGTAAACCGGATATCTGACATAGTGCATACCTCCTGCTCTTTACCAAACTTTACTCTTCCGCTATTTCTCTTTCCAGTTCACGAATCTGGTCACGTAATTCCGCTGCAGACTCGAATTCCTGTAGATTGATTTGTTCTTGAAGTTCTTTTTTGAGTTCATCGACTCTACGTCTTAAATGAATCTTTCCTCCAGCTCGAACAGGAACTTTCCCAACATGAGTTGTATTACCATGTACACGCTTTAAGAGGGGATCTAAACGATTAGAAAAGTACTTATAGCATGAGCTGCAGCCAAATCGATTAAGCTTACTAAACTGCTGTATCGTCATCCCGCATTCCTTACACTGAAGAGTTTCAGAAGCAGGTGCACCAGCTGATTTGTATTTCCCAGATTCAAAATCCATAAGGCCTGAAAGGAGTCCATGGATTGAGAACCCATTAGAGATACCGGTTAGATGATCTCCTTTTTCTCGTGCGCAGCTTTCACAAATATGGAATTCCGTTTTCTCCCCATTCACAATCTTCGTAAAATGAAGAGTAGCCGGACGTTCATTACATTCTTGACAAAGCATACCGCATACCTCCTTTATTCGTTCCCAACGGAGAAAACTGTGACACTCATACTACTTACCAAGGAGCGAAATTAACATTGCCTTTAACATCCGAGCACGGATTTGATCACGATAGGGAAGCTTTATAAATAATACTTCTCTAGACATCGCAGCTTTGATTAAAGCAGCCTCTCGGCTGTTAAGAAATTTAGCTTCTTCCAACTGGTAGATAAGACCTTCGGCAGAAGCCTGATTAATTTCATCACCAATATGCTGATGGAAATGTCCTCCGAGCACAGAGTGTGCAGGGAGTTCTACTCGCTGTATCCGTATATATCCACCACCACCACGCTTACTCTCTACAAGGTAACCTTTTTCAAGAGTAAAACGAGTACTAATTACATAATTAATCTGGGATGGCACACAGGAGAATTTATCTGCTAGATCATTTCTCTGAATTTCAATCATTCCATCAGAGCTATCCTGCAAAATATTTTTCAGATATTGTTCGATAATATCAGAAATATTACGCATCCTCATCCCCCACTGTATAAAACCGGTAAGCTAATCTATGCATTCATTCAAATTCATTAAGGAGGGCTCCAATAAATTACCCATCTTGCTTAGCCTGCGAACCTCTTTGGCTTAAATGAATGCTCTCTTTTATATACAACCACTTGAATTTTCTATGGCGCCGTATAAATTGAGCTTAAATTAACTTACTACATAATAATATTGTATAACCAACAATCAAATCTGATCTTAGTTGACTTTGACTTTCTTTGACTTTATATCCATTATAACATACTGTACAGAAATCTCAAGTAAGATCCCCTTCTCATTTTTCACTTATTTCCTTAAATTATTCGTTCTAATAAAAAAACTCTCCTGACAGAAGGCAGAAGAGCAGTTTTCCTATTTATTAGAAGAAATCCATTAATAAGGTTTGTGCTTGGGGAATAAGGTGTTCAAATTCTTTTGCTTTTTGCGGTTTCCCTTTTAGTTTCTGTATATGAAACAATTGCGCGGGACGCTTAAATCCCAGAAAAAGAGCAGTCCAAACCTGAATATCTGCTATTAAATCTGGTTGAGTCTCTTCTTTTTCGCCCATTACCTTTATAATCTTCGCTTGTCCTTGGTCATCAATGGATATATTCCAGAGTCCAGCATTCCATGGAGCTGCATGATCGTCAATCTGAATCGTTAATTCTGATCTATTACCCGCTTCAAACGTAAACTGTTGCAGAAAAGACTCTACATCCACAATTCGTCCCATGAAGTATGGAATCGTTTCTTGGGTTATCCGCGGATCAGGAAGCATATACGGTAAAATATCATCCGCTGGAACCATCGTTAATTTCACTTGTTCGATACGCGAATCGTGATTCGAGAAAAAAGTCCAAAGTGCACCCCGTGCTTCTTCATTCAAGTAAACAAATTCATTACATACAAGCATTTTATCTTTTAGTTCATATAACACATAGCCTTGGGGTTCTCCACCATGAGAATAATAGACAGCACTATGTTTCGTGTTATCTAAGACGGAATACTTCCACCATTCTTCATCTCGAACAAGCGTGCCATGATAGCTGCTTGCAAAAGACTGATACAATTTATTCAGCGTAGAGATGTCCTCAACATCCCTTACTACCTTACCTGGGTACTCTAGTTTAGGAGGAAACTGTTTTGAGGAAATAAGATAGTTTTTATATTCTGCATATAGCTCCCAACCATACTTACGATAGAATGGAATTGAAAATGGATGTAGAAATGATAGAATTTGCCCTTCCTCTTTCATCACCATGAGTGCTTGACTAAGTAGTTTAGAGACATGCCCTTTACGGCGGTTCTCTGGCCAGGTTGCTACGCCTGCAATTCCGCCCATAGGCACTACTTTGCCTTGCAAGTATACTTTAAAAGGAAGAATAGTTAGCTTAGCTTGCAATTCTTCCTCTTCAAAAATGCCCCAAAATTGTTCAGGCTTAAATCTCTCTTTTCTTTTTTCTTTTTGTTCCGGTGTTAATGTATATTGAAAGGCATATTCTGATAAGCTAACACTTTGCTCGTATTCCTCTGCTTTTAATTGTCGGAGTTCCACCTGGTCACCTCTTTTATATAGATATATTCCGCCTTATTCCAATATTATGCTCAACCTGAGTGTCTCAGAGCTTCACTTAAAAGTCAATCGCACTGGCACCCTGCCCTTGGTTTATATGTTTGACTTCGTTGGACTGGGAAGAAAGTTAACC
>NZ_CP127162.1:4730000-4939088 GCF_030263935.1 Paenibacillus polygoni
CCTGCTGTGACTGTCGCTCCCAGCACGCTCGTCAGTGTTCCATCCAGCAAGTTCGTAAGTGTACCTGCTGTGACTGTCGCTCCCAGCACGCTCGTCAGTGTTCCATCCAGCAAGTTCGTAAGTGTACCTGCCGTAACTGTAGCTCCTAGCACACTCGTCAGCGTTCCCGCTGTGATCGTTGCTCCGAGTACACTTGTCAGTGTTCCATCCAACAAGTTCGTGAGTGTACCCGCCGTAACTGTAGCTCCCAGCACGCTCGTCAGTGTTCCATCTAACAAGTTCGTGAGTGTACCTGCCGTAACTGTGGCTCCCAGTACTCCCGTTATCGTCCCTGCTGTAATCGTTGCTCCGAGCACACTCGTCAGTGTCCCGTCCAACAAGTTCGTGAGTGTACCTGCCGTAACTGTAGCTCCTAGTACTCCCGTTATCGTCCCTGCTGTGATTGTAGTTCCGAGTACGCTCGTCAGCGTTCCCGCTGTGATCGTTGCTCCGAGCACACTTGTGAGTGTCCCCGCCGTAATTGTCGTCCCGAGTACACTTGTAATTGTACCCGCAGTAATGGATACGCTCGTGATGATAGGCATGTTACTAATCGTACCATCCAAAATAACACCCACCAGATTACCTGATGGATCCGTACGCACAGGATGGGATACTTCGTCATTATCCGTACCATATATCAGCGTTCTTAAATTGTCCGGGTTTAAATTAAAACTTGAAAAGTTTGGCATCAAGGGCCTCCTCCATAGAACATGATCTAACACCGCAGCAGTGCTACGTCATTCTATGCCAGGACCCAGCGAGTAGTAACGGCTCAAGCCGCACTCTTTTTTTCAGGGTAAGGACAACCCAAACCAAAGACTCATTTTTTCCATATACTAGTCTTGGATAATATTTATCATTAGCCGTGTTCAAGCAGCCATAACGAAGGAAACTTAGGAACTGAATTCTACTAAAGGAGGAAGATTGATGACCAACTATCATGTATTTAATTCACCCAATCGGCCTTTGTACACACAGCAGATGAATACTTATGTATCCCCTGGTGTTGAAGCTACTCCTGATGCAGGAGCTGCGGCCGCTGGAAGACTGTTCTCCTTAACAACGGGAAACGTTGCGGTAGCTTCGGGTAGCAGTCTGTTATTACAGGTAGTTAACCCCGCAGGCAGCGGTCGTACTCTATACTTCTCGCAAGCGATTGGGGGGACTACTGCTGCTGCTTCGCTTATTTTATACCGGGGAGGCACGTTAACTGGCGGAGCTGGATTGACTCCGATTAATAATCTTTTTGGAAGCCCGATTACAAGTGTAATGACAGCGCAGCAAGTAACGGGTTCCATTACAGGAAGCCCTGTCAGCATCATGAGCATTCCTCTAACCTCAGGTGCTTATCAAGTTCGGCTTCCGGGGACAATCCTTGTTCCACCAGGTCAATCCGTAACATTTAGTCTTGGAACAGGTGCACTGACGGGATCCATCAATGTAAGCTGGTGGGAATTTTAAAATGAAAAGTTATGAAGGAGGGATACTACTCTATGCCTAACGATCACATTTTTAATAGTGCGAAAAAACCTCTGCAACAGCTCCAACTAAATACGTATCAGTCCCCCAGCGCAGCAGCTCCTACAGAAGCGAGTGCAAGTCAGGCGGGAAGGCTGTTTACAGCAGGAGCAACGAACTCAGCTACGCTTGGACTGCTTGGCGGATCTTCTATCATTACCATACAGCTGACCAATCCCGCAGGCAGTGAAAGAACCGCATATATTTCTCGCATTTCGGGCGGCATCAATGTTTCACTTAGCTTGTTATCCTCATTTACCGGGTCTATGACAATTAGTAGAAATGGTACTTTAACAGGACCGACTACACTGACAGCCTCTAACTTAAATTTTGCAAGCAGTAACTCAAGTCTTATGACTGTCCGCTCATCTACCTCTGCTTCTACTGGAGGAACTTCCATTCTCTCCATGCCTCTAGCTCCAGGACCCCTTGAATATAACGAGTTCGGAGATTTTATCATCCCTCCAGGTCAATCTTTCTCAATAACCATAAGCGGCGCTTTGTCTGTTGCAGGGGTTCTTGCCAGTACAGCCAACCTCGTCTTTTGGGAGGTCTAGACAGACTCTGCCTCTGTTCTTTTCATAGATTTTGTGGTTTCTTTGTTAGACTTTTCGCCCCATAAGAAGGAACCTAATGCAAAACCAATAAGTCCAATCACAGCCACCGTACATCCAATCCAAAAGAAGGTCGCTTGCACCCCAGCAGATTCAATAACAAACCCTCCAAAGAGCGGTGCAGATACAAGCACGACACTAACCACCGTATTACTTATACCAAAGACACGTCCGACCATATCCTGGCGGCTTTCTTTTTGCATAATGGTCTGGTTGGTTACCATGAATAGACCATTTCCTACTCCGATCAGAACAGCAAACAGGACAATAGATAGAGCCCCATGTGCATCCCCAAGCAGTCCCAATCCAGCGATGCCAAGTCCAATTCCAAGGTATCCGCCTCCGAGTCCAAGCACATAGGAGAGCTGCCCTATCCTATTAATAAGTACCATAACAACAACCGACCCTGCTCCAATGGCTGCTACAAGAATACCAAGCATCGACTCCCGGTCTGGAGCTATTTCCCTAAGCAGTACGGTAAACTGATAATCAATCATGAGCAGCGCAAATAACCCAAACACAGCATATATTAAAGTGCAGATCAGTATTCTCTGCTGAAAAAGATACCCCCATCCTTCCTTCCATTCAGTCCATAGGGAGGGATGCCCGCTGGCAGAATCTATTGCCTTCGATTCCACGTCAAGTTTCTCCTCTTCAAGGGACAAGTTCTCAGTGAGCAACAACTTGTCCCTCACCGATTCCACACCCCTTATACTCCACAACAATGATGCGGAGGCAAATCTCGCACAAGCTCCAATAGCGATACATACTTGCGGTGAAAAAACGGCAAGTGTTACTCCTCCGAGAAGAGGACCTGCAATTTTGGAAAACTGGTTAACCAGACCATTTAGTGAAGTAGCCTGAATGAGCTGTTCTTCCCTTACGAGCGATCTTGTCATCGCTTGATGTGCGGGCATGATAAAAGAAGAGACAGCTGCACGGCACATGAGTATAGGAATGACCGCATAAGGATGGGAAGCCGTGAGGAGGATGAAGGTAAGCATACCTGTTAAGAGATCTGCCAACATCATGAGCTTTACTTTTGGAAAACGGTCTGCTGCCACTCCTGCAAATGAACCAAGAATAAGACCTGGCAATGCCATCGCCACAGGAACCAGGGCTAGTGTAACCGGGCTTGCTCCCCACCTGTACACCATAATAATCTGGATCGCAATTGCATCAAACCATTCTCCAAAAGAAGCCGTCGCATAAGCGGTAAACATCCGCATAAAATGTTTGTTTTTCAATAAGCTGCTCTCGCTTTTGCGTTTGGGTGTTATAAAATTGATTGTCATATGAAGAATCCCCCGTCACCGTAAGTTTGTTCTTACGATAACGGAACATTGTCAGAGGAATATCAGACAGAAGCGAGGAAATTTAATATTCTGTCATGTGCTGGGCCTAGTAAAGCATCATATTGATGCTTCTCATTTAATTCAGCGAGAATACGCTTCAGCTTTAGCTTCAAAGTTTTGGTCTCTTTTTCAAGAGTTGGGTGAGGATTTCGATCTATATAACGCAGGAACTGTCCAAGCGAGATGAGCAAATGCGGGGTGCTTTTAGACTCGTAATATACTTGCATTCCTAAATCAACAGAAGAGATCGCATCTTGAATAATCCCCTGCGAATACTGCCAGATTCCCTCCAAGAAATGAAACCGAATCAGCTCTCGAAGATAAGGTGTATCCTCCAGCATGAGACGGATTTGATCCATCTTCTTGTTCACTTTATCAGGTTCATTCTGCAAGATATAGAGGTACAGCTCAGCAGCAGCCACTGGAATATGAAACCCGATCAGTTCATCTTCCTTTACAACCCAGCGGGTCTCGATTAACCGTTTCTCCGCCTCTGCAAATCGGCCATTCTCTGCATAGATGTCTATGATATTCAGGATATACATCTCCCTATGCTGATGAGGAGACAGCAGACCCGATTGAAGGATCTTCTCTAAAAGTCCAAGTGCTTCTTCAGGCGGAATAAGGATCCCATATAGAATCGATATCCAGTAGAGCTGATCGTGAACAGGCGCGGTGTGGTCATGTACAAAATAGGCCAGATCTCCATCTAGAAAATGCAGATATCTGGAATAGTATGAATTAACCTCAATCCCAAGTACCTCCTGCTGCGCAGCAAGAGCCATCATGGAGTCGCCTTGACCAAGCAAATGATATTTCTGAAACAGCTGACCTACCGCCGCTTGTAATTCCGCATCATAGAGGGAGGGACGCATACGCGGACCATTCGTTTCATGTAAGCTCAGTCGATATCCTGTACCGCGTACGGTAAGAAGTTCGAATTCAGGAAGAGAAACGAGCTTTTTACGAAGCCGATAAATGTGATCATCCACCGTACGCTCTGAAGGGTATTCCATCCCCCACACCTGATTCAGAAGATGCTCCCTGGTAAAGGTTTGCCCTTGATGGCGAGCTAAAAAGATAAGGAGTGCATACTCTTTTGCCAGCAAGTATTGCTTTGCCTGACGGGGTAGTAACAGAGTAGATGCCTTCATCAAAATCAATCATGAGATCTCCTCCGTTTGTCTTTATCGTTCACTCTCTTTCATCTCATTTTACACGCTGCGCTAACGACATTACTTCCGCATTTATTAACAAAAAAACCGGCACTCTAAGAGTGCCCGCTTCCTGTTCCATGCTCTAAGAGCATGGCTCTAACCAAGATCTCTACCCAAGAACAACCCGATCATCAGCGAGTGTTGTTCCGCTAATCTGCTCGAACTCCCGCAGCAGTTCAGTCACGGTGAGGGATGCTTTGCGCTCCGCATTTACATCAAGGATAATCCGGCCCTTATCCATCATAATCAGCCGGTTCCCCAGCCGAATCGCTTGTTCCATATTATGAGTTACCATCAGGGTAGTCAGGTTCATTTCTCGGACAAGCGTTTCTGTGATGCTCGTAATCAGCTCAGCCCGTGATGGGTCAAGTGCAGCAGTATGCTCATCGAGAAGCAGTATCTCAGGGCGAGTAAATGTCGCCATAAGCAGGCTGAGCGCCTGTCTTTCCCCGCCAGACAAGAGTCCTACCTTGGCTCTAGTCCGATTTTCAAGTCCAATCCCGAGCTTCTCCAGTTGTTCCCGGAATAGATGCTTCGTCCCCTTACTAATTCCAAAAGAAAGCCCTCTTGATTTGCCGCGGCGGTAAGCCATCGCGAGATTCTCTTCAATCGTCATCTGAGGCGCAGTCCCTGCCATCGGGTCCTGAAATACCCGGCCGATCCACTGACTCCGCTTATATTCTGGCAAACCGCTTATCGTCTTATCTTTAATTCTCACTTCTCCGGCATCGGGTCTCAGTACACCTGATATCACATTCATCAAGGTAGATTTGCCTGCCCCATTACTACCGATGACTGTTACAAAGTCGCCTTGGTTTAGGGTTAAATTCGCATCCATCAACGCAATTTTTTCATCTACCGTACCTGGATTAAATAATTTGGAGACATGATCAATGTGCAGCATTATAGACCACCTCCTACATTTTTTCCTGTATACCCTGTTCCAGATAACAGATCTGCCGTCCGCTTCTTCGCCATCTTCTTCTGCTTTATTTTTCGCTGAGTGGAAGGAATAAGCAGTGCCAGAATGACGATCACGGCAGTAATAATCTTAAGGTCCGAAGTCTCCAGCCATTCGATACGATAAGCTAACATGACCACAATTCGGTATACAACCGAACCAAGAATGACGGAAACAATTGCCCAAAAGATACTCCGCTTACCAACAATCGCTTCCCCGATGATGACAGAAGCCAGTCCGATCACGATCATTCCGATCCCCATCGAAATATCTGCAAATCCAGACTGCTGTGCAATAAAAGCACCGGACAAAGCAACAAGACCATTGGACAAGCTGATCCCTACGAGCTTGGTTATGTCTGTATTCGCACCAAAGCTGCGAATCATACGCTCATTGTCACCCGTTGCGCGAAGGGCAAGTCCTAGATTTGTTTTAAAGAAAATATCAAGAAGCAAGATCACGATGACAGAAATGATCAGCATGAAATACAGAGGAGATACACCTGTAAACAGCGTATCCGTATTAATCAGCGACACGTTGGGAGCTTTGAGAATTCGCATATTAATCGAATAGAGGGCAATCATCATCAGAATACCGGATAACAGGCCATTGATTTTCCCCTTGGTGTGCAGCAGTCCTGTACATGCCCCCGCCGCAACTCCTCCGCCAAAAGCAGCCAGGGTGGCAACCCAAGGAGCGTGTCCCGCTGTTATCATCACTGCCGCAATGGCCCCGCCTGTCGTGAAACTTTGGTCAACCGTTAGATCGGGGAAGTCGAGAATCCGAAATGTAATATATACGCCCAGCGCCATGAGTCCATATAAAAGCCCCAGCTCAATCGCTTTTGGCGTGGATGCAAGCAGTTCGAGCAGTGTACTAACCATACTTTTCTCCTCCTAGTTAAAGAGAACAGGGTGAGAGTCCCGCCCTGTTCCGCATTGCTGTCCTGTTCCTAGTTACCATTCAGTTTGCCTAACCTAAATACCATACATCTTGTCTAACCTATTACTGAATAATATTGGTTTCCTGATCTGTTACGCTTGCCTTCATTTCCTCTGTGACTTCAATTCCTTGTTCTGCAGCCGCACTGAGGTTAAGAATAAGATCAAGTTTGTCTGGTACGGTAATCGCAAGATCGGCTGGATTTGCACCATTTTTTAGAATATCTACAGCCATTTCGCCTACTTGATATCCATGGTCAAAATATTTAAAACCTACGGTTGCGAATGCACCTTTCTCTACCGTATCACGGTCACTGGAGAAGAACGGAATATCTTTATCGTTCGCAATTTTGATAATTGTATCTACTGCACTTACCACGGTATTATCGAGTGTAATGTAGAGGGCATCGACTTTGCCGACTAGGGAATCTGCTGCCTGCTGTACCTCGGACGTATTCGTGACTGAGGCTTTAATGAGTTCAATATTATGCTCCTTGAAAGCTGCTTCCGCATTGCCCGCCATAACTACCGCATTAGGTTCTCCTTCATTAAGTACAAGGCCGACTTTTTTAATCTCCGGCATTTGCTGTGCAATGAAAGAAGCCAGTGTCTTAATTGCCTCTGGATTCGTATCCGATGCTCCTGTAACATTGCCGCCCGGTTTCTCTAGATTGGTCACAAGTTTTGCATTCAGAGGATCTGTTACCGCAGCGAATAGTACAGGCTTATCTTTTACCTGCTGGACAACAGCTTGAGCAGAAGGGGTAGCTATACCGAGCACAAGATCACTTTTATCTGTAGCAATCTTCTGAGCAATGGATAGGTTATTCGCAGCATCGGCTTGGGCATTGCTGAGGTCAATCTTCAGATTGTCTTCCTCTACCAGACCACCGTCCTTCAAAGCAGCCATAAAACCTTCTCTTGTGGCATCTAGCGAAGGATGTTCAACGTACTGCGAGATCGCAATGGTATACATCTTCTTTTCGCCTGCGGAATCTCCGCCTTCTCCGCCCGAGGTACCGTTCGTCCCCGTACTCCCTGCATCGTTTCCACAACCTGCTGCCAAAGCCATCGAAGCACCAAGAATCAAAGACATCCACATTTTTTTCTTCATATTATAAGACCCCTCTCTTTTTCTTCTCGCTTACTGTACTCCCACTTCATACATACCTCTTACACACGGTGTTACATAGTAGCATTACTGTGTTAAAGCGTGCGGAGCTAAAAAGGCATCATCCCTTCAAGTTCCTCCAAGATGAACCGTTTGCAAGAATTAGAAAACGGGTCACCCACGCGTTTATTAACGCATGGTCAGAAACAACTTTTCCCTAATATTACGGGTGCTTGTACTATTCGTCAATTACTACTTTTACTGGAAGTTACAAAAATAAAAAGAAAACGCCACAATGGAACCTAAGTTCCATTCTGACGTTTCCCTAATTAAGATGATTTTATCTTATACGTACAGCAGCGTCCGCCTTTGGCAAGGCATTCGGTGCGGGTTACCGAAGCTTGCAGCAGGGATTCGAATAATTCTAACTCACAGCGGCATGCCTGTTGATATACATCGGCAACCTCAGAAATCGGGCAATTATATTCACGCAGAATATAACCTTCTTCGTCTTCTGTAAGTTCCGTCATATAACCGCCATCATTTTGAATCCGTGCCAAAGAATGAACCCGGCTCTCTAGATCTTTGTCTTCCATCTCTTTAATATATCGTTCGCGAAGCTTGTTTCTGCGCCTCTCAAACAATAAATCGATCATTTCCTCACCGGCTTCGTCTTGCAGTTCCTCAAGCAGATCCAGCGTAACCTTTGGATAGGTTTTGGGGAACAATGTTTCACCTGTATCCGTGAGTCCATACACGGCAGAAGGACGGCCAGCAGTCTGCCGAACTAGATGAGGGGCAATATACCCGTCCTTCTCCAGTGTTGCAAGGTGCCTGCGTACCGCCATCTCTGTAATCTTCAGTTCGGCAGTGATCTCACGGGCACTCAGCGGACCTTGAAGCTTTAACATGTGCAGCACTTGCTGGCGTGTTGACATATCTCTTGGTGCACTCATAAGAATCACCTGCTTTCGTGTTTATGAGATCGAAGCAGCCGCTACGTTCGCTTTCTCCCGGCAAGCATCCGAACAGTACAAGTCATGCTCTTCCGCACAAGAATCACAGGACACATACTGTAAATTACATGTCGGGCAGTTCACATATTGGTCTTCTATCGTTCCGCAGTGATAGCAGGAAGCAATCACAATATCTTCGTCTGTACGGTTAATCGGTACAGAAATACGTTCGTCAAATACATAGCATTTACCGTCAAACAGTCTGCCCTGAACCTCAGGATCTTTACCATAAGTAACAATTCCGCCTTCAAGCTGAGCGACATCCTGGAATCCTTCTTTTAGCAAGAAACCGGTAAGTTTCTCACAGCGAATCCCGCCTGTACAATACGTAATGACTTTCTTGTCTTTCACATCGCTGAGGTTCTCACGAATCCACTGCGGGAATTCACGGAAAGACTCGACTTCAGGGCGGATCGCTCCGCGGAAATGCCCAATTTCATATTCATAATCGTTACGGCCGTCAATTACCACAACATCATCGCTTTGCAGCTCTTCATAAAATTCCTTAGGAGAGAGACGTTTGCCGAACAAGACGTTTGGATCCAGCTCTTCTTCATAGCGGAAAGTCACTAGTTCTTTTTTGTGACGCACAAACATTTTTTTGAACGCGTGACCTTCTACTTCGTCAATCTTAAACCAGATATCGCTAAACAGCGGGTTTGCTTTCATATCCTGCATGTATTGCTCTGTTTGCTCATAAGTTCCTGATACCGTTCCGTTGATTCCTTCTTCCGCAATCAGTATCCGGCCTTTCAGTCCTAGATCCTTGCAATATTGTAAATGTTCCTGAGTTAACGTCTCTGGATCATCAATGTGGACAAATTTATAGTACAGCAGTACACGGTAATTAGATTGACTCATTCTCTGTTTCCACCTGTCATTATTTATAGTTCCAAGCTATGAATTAGACGACAACAACGAGGAAGCAAACCTTACGATTGTTCACTTCACAGTTCAATTACAGACCTTTAAACAACAAGAAGCAGCCACAAGAAGGTTTAAAAGTTCCCTCTGCCGCTACATGTGTAAATTCATGGTCAAAATGATATTCCTAGTCTAACGAAGTGTCCCCACTTAGTCAATATAAAGGTATAAAAAGTTGAATAAGCCCTTATCATTGTTCCTCTCTTTCTTTCATAAAAAACGCCCTGTACTCCCTCGCTTAGGAAATACAAGACGTTCTTATTTTGCTAGCTTATTAAGCTTTGATAGATCCCTGAGTTACCCCGTTAATAATCCACTTTTGAGCAAAAATGTAGATGATAATCATCGGCAGCATTGCCATGAGATAGGAAGCGAATGCAAGGTTAAAGTCCGTGTTAAACTGTCCTTGGAAAATATACTGCACAAGCGGCAGGGTATACTGACGCTGATCACTAATCATAATGAGCGGCAGCAGGAAGTCATTATATGTTGATAAGCACGTCAGAATTCCGACGGTAGCACTCATGGGAGCAAGCAGCGGGAAGATAATGCGCCAGAATGTACCCCAAGTCGTTGCTCCATCCACTTTCGCCGCTTCTTCCAGTGCCATGGGGATCGAACGAATATAAGCCACATAGATAAAGATATTAAAGGCAAGACCATACACCGTATGCAGAAAAATGAGACCTACTAAATTCGTCATATGCAGACCAGACGTTAATTTTACGACAGGCAGCATAATAATTTGGAAAGGAATAAACATGGCACTGACAAAATAAAAATATAATCCTTTAAAAAATTTATGATTCATATTTCTGGCGATCGCATAAGCAACAAGCGAATTTGTCAGCAAAGTAAGCATGACGGTTGCTGTAGTAACCAATGTACTGTTCCCGAGTGCTCGGAAGAATCCCGTCATCTCAATTGCTTTTGAGAAGTTACTCCACTGGATATCCGCAGGAAAAGCGAAGATGGACTGACGCATCTGTTCCGGGTTTTTCAGTGCGATGGTAACGGTCATATAGAGCGGAAACAACACAACGATGGTCCCGAGAACAATCAGGGTCATGACGATCCAATTCGTACGATTACGAGATTTCTTCATTATACGTCACCCTCCCTTCTCTGCAGGAAGCGTAGTTGTATGATCGAGATAAAGGCAATCAGAATAAAGTAAATGATGGCATTCGCCGACTGATAAGCAAATTCCCCGCCTTTAAATCCGCCTGTGTAGATCAGATGGGCAATGGACTGCGTTGCCCGCCCAGGTCCGCCATCGGTCATGGCAACAACAAGGTCAAAGACCATAAGCGAGTTCTTCATCGCAAGTACCATATTAATCGTAAAAAAGGGAGCGATCAGCGGGAATGTAATACTCCAGAATTCACGCCACTTACCTGCCCCGTCTAGATTTGAAGCTTCATATAAATCCGTTGGGATCGTCTGCAGACCCGCTAGATAAAGAATCGTGTTAAAAGCAATCCCTTGCCAAATGGCAACGGTAACTACACCGACCCAAGCCAGATCCTGACTGCCTAGAATGTTTGTTGTCAGTGCCGTTAGCCCAAGGCTTTCTCCCCATAATGGAAATACGTTAGAGAAAAGATAATTAAAAATATAGCCGACAATCAGAATACTCAGAATATTCGGTAAGAAGTAGACTGCACGAAAAAAGTTACGAAACTTAATCTTGGCATTTAGACCAAGCGCAATGAGTAAACTGATGATATTAATAAAAATAGTAGCCACCACAGCAAACCTGATGGTAAACCAGTAAGCATTCCCAATATTGCTGTCCTGGAACAGGTTAACGTAGTTTTTGAATCCAATAAAATCATATGTATCTCCGAAACCGTTCCAATTGGTGAATGAGTAGTATAGACCCTGCAAGGCAGGCAAAGTCATAAATATAAAGAAAAGTACCACAGCAGGCAGAGTCATCCAGTAATACGGAGTGAGCCGGTTCTTCATCTTCCATCCTCCTTCGTGAGGAGAGGGACTTTTGGTTCCTTATTTTCAAAAGCCCGTTCTCTCGTCAATCTCTTGTTGATTTATCTGCGATTCGCTACCTTATCCCACTCTTTATCGAGTTTGGCTAGATACGCGTCAATATCTCCATTTTGCAAAAACTCCTGTACGATGGAATTGAGCTCTACTGCCGAAGGAATATAGTGATCGGCAAAGTCTGTGACTTGTCCTTTTTCGATGTAAGGAATTACACCCGCGACACTTGGGTCCTCCTGCTTTACACCCTCTACAGCAGAAAATAAATTCTGTTCTGTAATGTACTGTTTAATGTTGTCTTCACGAAGCAAAAACTTAATAAATTCCATAGACTCCTCTTTATATTTTGTATCATTCGATACCGTCAGGAGCGTATCAATTCCATTAACAAGATTGATCTCTTCTGGGTTGTTACTCGTCGGAAAAGTAAAAAAGCCAATTTCGATATCCGGATTCGCTTTTCTTATTTCCGGGATTGCCCAAGTTCCTTGTATGTACATATAGGCTTCGCCATTTGCAAACGCTCGGTTACCGTCAGCATACGTTTTACCAAAGTTATCACTATGTCCGTAATCTAAAATGGCCAGCTGTTTCTCCGCGATTTCTCTGTACCTTTCCTGAAAAGTCGTTTTGTCTTCTCTGCGATCGATATAAAAATCAATCCCTTCTAGATTCAGAGCTAACGCATTAAAAGAAAGGCTCGCTTGCCAATCATCTTTGTAGGTTAAGTAAAATGGAATTTTTCCTGCATCCTTAATCTTTTTCGCGGTTTCGAGCAGTTCGTCCCAAGTCTTCGGAACGTCCAGCCCCATTTCTTTGAAAAGCGTTTTGTTATACATAATGCCGTTTGCATTCGTTGCATAAGGGATACCGGTCAGCTCATCCATACCGCTTGTATCTGTCACCATCTGAAGGTAACTCGGATTAATGAGATCGATCATCTCTTGATCCGTTTGTTCCATAAAAATATGGCTTTGAGAGAGCACTGAGAAGGTATCCGTCGCTCCAAGCGCTATGATGTCAGGGACATCATTTTTGACAAGTCTTGTCTTGAGCACCGTCTCCGCATCTGGCGGATTCACTTGTGTTACCTCAATCTTGGATTGTTCACTATTGAATTTATCAACCAACTTGTCGAAGGATTCCTTTGCCTCCGATTTATTCTGAAAAAACTCCAGCTGAATCTTGTCCGATGCTCCGCTGGTACTGCATGCGCTCAGTGTCAGCACGGCTCCTCCGATAAGTAAAAGCAGCTTACAACCTTTGAGTATACTAAATCCCATGGTAGCCCCCTCCTCATGATGTACATAAAATCGCTTACATTTCCCTATGTAAAAATTGCACTGTGCTGATCCATCAAAACGATTCACATAGCGCCCAAATCAACCATTTATCCTTATTAACCTAAATCACACAAAATTACACATTTTCTTGTATTTTTCATACCAAAATGCATACACGAAAAAAGGCCACCTCAGCAAGGAAATGAATCCTTGGAGATGACCTTTGTGTACCATTATCATCAGTTACTACGTTGTCCAAATCTGAATAAATAACGCGATAACCATCATCAGTCCGCATAATACGGAAGACTGCTGGGAAGCTCCAAATAGAGGTAAATAAGCTTCCGTAGGATTTTCTTTGTCACTTAGTGTTTTATACACTTTATAAAGTGGAATAATCGAAATGATCGCAATAAGACCATACACCGGCAGAGCATCAAATGCAACGGCGATAATCAAAAATACATAAGCAAGACTCGTCATCATTTTTGATGCGCGCAGCCCCTTCTCTTCACCCCACACGACAACTAAAGTGTCCTTACCTGCTGCAGCATCCGCATTTCTGTGCAAGAAATGATGATTATACAAAAGCATCGTAGTAAGCATCCCGATTGGGAACGACAGTAACAGCGGTGTAAGACTAAATTCGCCGGTCTGTACATAGTAAGCACCGAGCACAGGCAGAACGCCAAAGGAAATGAAGATTGCCATCTCACCATACCCTTTTCCTCGGTAACCTAACTTCAGCGGGGGTGCTACATAGAAATAAGCAAGCAATGCTCCGACCACAGCCAAAGCCAGAATAGGCCAACCGCAGATCATGGTAAGTACAAGACCGCATACCGCAGCAAGCAGCAAGAATGCCCATGTAATACTTGCAAGGCGCTTTTCCGTTATTTTACCTGATGTAAGAATCGCGGAATGTGTAGCAATGTCACCTTCTAGCTCGACCGCTTTGGTATCCGCCCCATTGCGGTAATCCCAGAGATCATTGATGAGATTCGAGAAAATATGTGCAGATACGGCCCCCACCAGTGTGACTAAAAATAAAAACCAATGAAACTCTCTCGTCACTGCATAAGCAGCTACCGTTCCGAGAATCACGGGAACAATCATAACCGTAATTGAAAATATCCGGGTAAGTTGTTTGAAAAATTCCCATTTTTTCATGATGTAATAAAAGCCTCCTACAAAAATTCATGACTATTGTATAAATACTTTGTGACAATGTTCACACAATGTTAAATTATACACCCAAATTGCCAATTTTGTCATAGGAAAATTATATACTTTTCAAAAAATTAATTCTGAAGATAGCAACGAACGGTATTATGAAATTGATTCTTTTAAGGAAAATTCCTTTTCTTTTGTTGAGAAGAAAAATAGTTCAAGATCATCCCTATAATATAGAGAATGATTCCTGCATTTAGAGCCAGATCGGCGATATTCATAATACCTCCGCCTTCCGAGAAGACAATAAAATCCGTTACGGTTCCATGCCAGAACCGATCGATCATATTCCCCGCTGCACCCCCGACAAGAAATCCTGCTCCCGCATTCGAAATAGGACCCTGAATATCCCCTTTGGAGCGATAATAAAGAATAATACAGATAAAGATGACAGCAACTACACCAAATAAACGAGCATACCCCTGAAATAAGCTGAACGCCATACCTGAATTCTCATAATGCTGGAGTTCATAGATAATCCCTCTTACAGGAATCACTTCAGATATTGCGATATGGTCACGTACCCACCACTTACTAAGCTGATCAAGCAGAATAACAAGAAATGCCGTAAAGTAAAATACCATCGCTTCCTCCTTATCCGTGCAATATGTAATCTGTATGTACCTTACTAATGTACCATAGCCGCAGCTTGTACATCTAAGTGAGATTATAGATCACTGCATACAAAAGAGGCCCCTCACGAATGAGAGTGCCTCCTAGATCCATTAGTTGATAGCCGATAATACATCGATCAGCATCTGTTTAAATGCCTCACGATCTATATCTTCACATACACGTACATTCGGGGTTTGCCCAAGACGACCATTGATATCAACAACGCTGTATCCTCTTGTATATTGCCCTGCTGCTTCTACATCGACAAAATAGGTGCCCGACTTCGTCATAATCGATTCATTCGCAGCCACTGCCATTAGAAGCGTATCTGGGTGTGTTGTGCCCGGAAGCTTATGTACCTCTTTATTAAACTGCATAACCACTTTATTGATATCGATGAAGAATTGAGATCCTTTTGTACCTAGAGCCGCAATTTCTTCATGATCTGCATCATCCATCACCGAATAACGAGTACACATCTCCCAGCCGACCATCGTCATTGGGATGCCAGAGTGGAGTACAATTCGTGCTGCCTCAGGATCGGTATAGAAGTTATATTCTGCTGCAGGCGTGATATTACCAAGTGCATTATTCGCCCCGCCCATGATATAGATATGAGGGATAAGCGGAATAATCGTAGGGTCTTTTTGAATCGCCATAGCAATATTCGTCAGCGGTGCAATCGCTAGGATATGAATTTCCCCAGGATTTGCGTGTACCGTCTCAATGATATAATCTACCGCATGTTTGGTTTCAGGACGCTGAACTGCTTTTGGAAAATGAGCTCCACCCATGCCGTCATCCCCATGTACATCATCGACATAACGGTGCTGAGCTGTTCCAAGGGTAAGCATGGGACGCTCGATCCCTTTATATACAGGAACTTGTCCGCTTTTGCCTGCTACTTGTACCGTATATAGTGCGTTCTCTACTTCCTGATTAAATTCCACGTTTCCCCCGGTGATCGTAATTCCTTCTACCTGAAAATAATGGAGCGCTGTCAGGATCGCTATTGTATCGTCTCCTGCCGTATCCGTATCAATAATCACTCGTTTCATCTGTATACACTCCCTGTTGTCTAGTTCTTTGTCATAAAAAAACTTGTACATCCTTCATTATTGAACCATTTCCTTCATCATTCTTGCAAGTATTTATCCTGCTTCTGACCCGATTAGGTTGATCTCTCATATGAGTAAATTATCCGTTAATCCTCTTCCTTTATTTGCATTCCTTCTTACTTTTCGTTACCATTTTAAAAAGAACTCATTACGATTACACAGGAGGATTATTATATGTTAGAAATGCAAAGCTTTATCCAGCATTGGAACACCCACCGTGAAGTGCTACATAAACTCGTCGAACTAAATCAAGAAGGACTTGCTGAGTTTATACCATGGGATGGCAGCATGAGTTATGGAGAACTTGCTCTTCATATCGCCGGAGCGATGGAGATGTTTGCAAATACGGTGGTTCGCGGCGAATTTACGCCTCCACAAGCAAACCATGAGTGGACTACGATGGAAGATGTTCGTAACCTCGTGCATCGTTATACAGAATCTACATCCTCCCTGCTTGCTTCTATTACCGAAGAGCAGTTGCAACAAGAAATTGCTTTGTTCGGACAAAAAGCACCCGGCTTTGCGATTCTAACTAGAGCTCTTGACCATGAAATTCATCATAAGGGTCAGCTGTTCACCTTTGCTCGTGTAGCAGGAGTTAGTGAACTTCCTTTCTTTATGTAAAAAGTAAAAAACATCAATTTGTCATCTTTGAGCCAGTCCTATATGAGATTAGTAGTGGGCTGGTTCTTCTTTTTAACTGCTTCATTTATTTATTTCCTGTTATTGAATTCATTTTCTTGAGATGTGGGTAATGAGTAATAACTTAACTTGGGGGGTACTTTCTTTTGAAAAAGTGGAATGTAGTTATCATGGGGATCATCCTTGTTCTCGTCCTTGCAGCTTGCGGCAATAACGATGCTGAGCCAAGCACAGGGGGTACAACAGAAGGAGCTCCAGCAGCAAACGACCAAACTTCAGGTAACAACGAAAACGTAAATGATGCAGAACAACAAACCCCTACAGCAGAAGAATTACTCACACAGATTACCGAAGCAAGCAAGGGAATAAAGAGTTACTCTATGGATAGCAAAATCGAACAAAATCTCACAGTTACCATGGATGGCCAAGAGCAAAAGCAAGATGTAAATATGGATATGAAAACCGATCTGGTGCTGAACCCTGTCTCTGCATATCAAGAGATCAAAACCTCCTTGCCCGGTCAAGAGGGTACACAGGAGATCAAACAGTATATAACGGAAGATGGGGTATACACGCAAATGGGAGATGCTTGGATGTCCCTGCCTGAAGAATCCACCGCTCCCCTGCTGGAACAGATGAAGAATCAGTCCAACGCAGGTTCTCAGTTCGAACAACTGAATAGTATCGCAAATGATCTCAAGGTTGAAGAAGAAGGAGATGTCTACTGGCTGAAAGCTAACCTTTCCGGCGATAAAGTCAAAGAACTTGCAACCACCATGCTGTCTCAAAGCGGTGCCACCGATCCGCAAATGGCAGCCATGATGCAGCAGATGAACATTAAATCCATGGACATTTCCTATAGTGTAGATAAAGAGACCTACTATCCAAAAGACCTCGTCTACTCCATGGATATGGATATGGACATGGATGGTCAGGCCCTCGCGATTATAATGAAGATGGACAGCTCACTTAGAGATTACAATAAGACGGAAAGCATAAAAGTACCGCAGGATGTAATCGATAGCGCGGTTCAACAGCAAATGCCAGCGGAGACAACAACTCCATAAAAGACATAAAAGAAAAATAGCGACTGATCCCTTGTGGGAAGGTCGCTATTTCTTTTAACTATAAAGAACCTAATTAAATGCTCGCTTCGTTATCGATTTTCTATTAATTATAATTTGAAATTTGAACGGAAATCCACTTTTAATCAATATCATTTCGAATTTCTTTAACTTGATGTGCCAAATCGACCTGAGGGTGATCCAAATCTACTTTTACCTTACCTTTACGCCGCAATTCTCGCCATTCATTCAATTGCTCTTCCGTCTCTAGCTTGAGTTCAGCAATCTCTTTTGCACGATCGAAAATGTATTTGGATGTATAAAGCAATCGATAGATACCTAGACCACCCGAGATAATTGGCTCTTCTCGTTTGACCCATTTTTCGACCGATAACTTCACATAAAGCTTATCTTCCGTTCCCTTTCTAGCAGGGCGTTCCTTGATTTCACCTCTCCGTACGACTTTCCAATCGCTTACCTTGCCATACCAATGAATTCCCGTTTCACCCGTACCAGAGAATTTTCCTTTCGACTGATAAAGGGCGACGTACTCAATCTGTGTAAGAATTGTGTGGTCAGATATATTCTCAAGGGGTAGATGGTAGTAATGATATTGTAGTGCACTTTCTAATTGAGTAACTTCTCTTAATGAACCTACCAGAACATTTTTACCGGATAGCTTATCCTGATAATAACTTTTCGTCCCGCGAGGACGGGTTGATCGCTCGTATGCTTTTTCTGGACTATCCATAATAATCTCATCCAAGAATGCATCCATTAACTCCGTAGAGTTTGGTAAAAAGGGAAACGCACCGACGTTAACGAGCTCAATGCTTTTATAAAATTTATGTTCACGATACGTTTTTTCGTCATGATAGGGAAATAGCACGTAAGCTCCAAACATACTTCGTTCTAATTCCTGCCCCCCATCAGCATACACAATCGCATCTCTATACCTATGCATGGTATTAATATCATCCTCTTCAGGCCCAGGCTGCTTGTACTTCTGATAATAGTAAGAACCTTCATAGGCAGGATTAATCCGATATTTAGCATCAAAGATATATTTGTACTCCATATCAGACTCATTCTTTTTCAGGGTCAATACATTATCTGGTTTTTGTCCAAGGGTTGCACTACGGTCACCACGCGGCAGAGCATTATAGTACAGTGTAAAAATTTCTCCCGTTTTCTGATTACGGTATACCATTTTGGCTGCTTGCGATTTATCCAGCGTAAAAAACATACCCGTACGATTAACCTTGATGATATCTTGTTTTAACAACTCATATTTGCGGGCTAGCAGCTCATTAATCTTCAGGAAGCACCAGTATTCGTACAGCTGGGCTAAGTCCTTCATAGACAATCGGAATAAATCACTGTGAACCGTGAGCCCTTTCATCAGCATTAAGTAACTTCGATATACCTCTCTATATCCTGGTGCCATCTGCAGTACCAGCGTGACAGAGAGTTGTTTCATTTCCCCTACATATTTCAGAAAGTCCAGTTGCAAGAGCCGTTGTAACTGATTCTGCATGGATGTTATTTTCTTATCCAACAAAGGGTCCTGGAGTTTCCCTGATACAGCGAGTTTCGTCTTCATCTGTTTCAGTTTCTTAGAGACTCGCCTTAATACCCATCTAACAAAACGATTCTCCATCGTATCATACTCAGCATGACGTTTCGTTTCGAGGGCATGCGTTGGGTACAGCCTTTGCCCTTGATGCGGAATAAAACCATGCTGTTCATGATGCGTAAGAAGATGTGGATGTTTTGTTATGTAAGCTATATTCTCTTTGCCGGCTTTCTTTACTTTAGACGCATCGACCACTCTCGGTTCTTTTTCCAGCCTATAATGAGGATTTACATGAATCCGTTCTACGGCTTGTTTAAGCTGGTCAAAAACATACTGTAAGATTGTAAAAAATTCCGTAAGACTCTGATGATGTGTCTCTTTTAAACCCGTTAGATGATAGGTTTTCCTCAAAAAATCAAACGACAAATTATATATCTGCCGATTAATATCACTTAAGATCATCTGGTAATCTCTTTTGTAATCCATCTTAGAGGGATAGATTTCAAGTTGCAGCTGGAATAACGGTCTACCTCGGTACTGAAGTTCTAGCTCTGTAAGCCCTACCTCATTCTGAAAATTCAGAATGCCAGAAAGAATTGAACGGCCTAGTGGCTTTACAGCCTGACGAATATAAACATTGTTATGATGAAAAGTAAGTTCTGCCGTTTGCTTTTTTTCAATCACAAGTTCATAGGACTGCGTTTCATAGAATAAAGGGTAGCTTTTGTCCCCTGTCTTCCATAGAATCAACTGCCCCTGTTCCGGCGAAAAAACATACATATTCTCTAGTACAAGCTCATCCGATAGGATCTCCATCTGCAAGGTATTTGAATCGATCCATGCTCCTGTATCCTTACGATGGAGCTGTAGAGATTCTACTGCAGGATGATACGGCTTTCCCTGGATATATAGGTTAAAAAGATTTGTCTCTATTCGAATGAGCTCTACACTTTGATTAAGAAAGCCAGTATGAGGTGAATCCATCTTCCTCCAACCTCCGTAACATAAAGGCAATCTTTCGTGCAGATAGCGGATATTTCACGTCTCCATCCTGTTGCTTTCTGCCGTATTTCCCATACAAATCAGAAGCATCATCTAGCAGATCCTTAATTGGGATAGACTTACCTAGAGCTTCCTGCATCAGCTGCAACAACACTCTTTTTACAGATAAGCTGCTCCCCTGAATTCTTGGTAATATCTTTTGAAGAAGTTGTCCGTCAAAAGCCTTATCATGTGGCATCAGGTCAAAGCGCTGATTATACACCATATAAAAACAAATGGAGTCACGAATTCGGAAGCCAACATGGGAATGTATTTCTTCGAGAATATCATTGATTCGAACAAGCTTGTCCGTTGTCGAATGCACCAGATCTTGATATGTACTGTACACATCAGATAACTGTAAATAATCACTTCTCAGAAACAGATTATTTACCGCAGGAGAAGCAAAACCTTCTTCCTCAACATAATCAGGATATTGCTCAAGATTAATGTAGTTGAACTCAATCGTGTTGGCGCGGTCCAACACCTTTTTGCTGAACGGATGCGTCGTCTCATCCATATTAACCGTTCCAATAACGTACACGTTATCTGGAAGAGATACACCGCCGTACAATGGCTGGTCTTCCTCTCTTAATGACTCAGACCCAATCAGAGGAGAAGTAATAATACGGTCACTGTTCCATTCCTGGGTTTCCATGACGCTCAGAATATCACTAAAATAATACTCCACTCGTGCCAAGTTCATCTCATCTAGGCATATAAAATAAGGCTTGTCCTTATTCTCCCGCTTAGATGCTTCTACTAGCACTTCCGTTAATCTTCCGGGTCTAAAGATGCCCGCAAGGTCTTTGTAACCTAAGAGATCAGACGGATCACTCCAGTCCGGCCTAACGGGAATCAAAGTAAATTGTCCGTTATCCATCGTAGCACCTAATGCTTCAGCAAAAAGTTTTACCAGCTTCGTTTTCCCTGTCCCCGATACACCAGCAAGAATGACAAAGGGCTTTGACTTGAGAGACAAGTAGAAGTTTTCCAAGAGGCCATCTGGATATAGGAACCCTTTATGGTGAATATACCTTTTTACTTGTTCCAGTTGTTCTTTCACTGTTAATGTCACCGGATTTGGCTCCTTATCTGAAGTAAGTTCTTCTCTACTGTGAAGCACAATATCTACATATTGATTATAGTTAGAGACTAAGTTCCGGAGGTCCTGTATAAGCTCGTCATCCTCTGGTAGATCATCCCGTTCGTATTTGATATAAGCTACCGTAGAAACTTGGTAGTCTCGGCCTAGACCGCTTCTATCCGTGAGAAAGATATTCTCATCTTTATGTAGTCCTTCTAATGGAATCAGGTTACGAATTTCATCTGTTTTCTTTTTGAGATATTCATATTTTTTAGTATACCCATCCTTGGGAGGGTTTTTGACTCCTTGAGCCAAAGTAAGATATACCGCCTTCATATCTATAGAAAATAAATAAACTATATATTCCCCTCGCTGAGTCGTTTTGGTTATTCTCCTATCCATTACAGCAATCCAAGGGATATCTGCCCATTTCCCTTTCCCAGTAGACCCCTCAATCAGATATTCATTACCCAAAGAAAGAAGATCCATTAATTTATTCGGGATAGTTTTCCTTACCAGGATCCCTAATGGATGTTGCGTAAAGGGCTCTGTTTTAGCTTGCAGATATGTGTTCATGATTTGGGATAAAGCATTGTGAAGGGAGAAAGAAGGTTGCTCTCTGCTCAATTCCAGTTTTTTATTATATTTATTTAGCTCTTCCATGGCGTATTCTTTCAGCTCTTTAAGTGTCTCTTCGTTGAACCATTCTGGATTGACCAAGGTGAGAGTCTGATTGGCTTGATCGAAATTGAGTATGGCTGATAGGGCCTCGATCGGTGTTTTTAGCAGTCCCTTTGTTTGTGATAGAGTGAATTCATTCCATCCAGAAGCTTTCTGTTCTGGTGGAGTATCTACCGTATTCCCTGCTTCACTCTCTTGTTGAAAGTATGCCAGGAACTTTTGGGCTATTTGGTCTATTGAAGCCTGATACGAGTGAGTTCTTTGATAAAGTTCAATGATAGATAAGATAAGGACCATTTTGTATGATTTTTGTTTAGCTCGAAAGATATTAGAAAGTGCCTCTGGTAGCATGATAACCTCCAAGTAAGAAAACATGATTAATGTAATTATAAAGAAATAAAAGCAGATTCCCAATTAAAATTAGGAAACTGCTTTAACACTACTCGTGATGGCGTCTTTCCACTTATGACTATTGCCAAGAAGAGATACATCAATCGCCTGCTTATTCTTCTCCCGCTAGAATCCATGCTCTTTTCAAGGGGATTTCTGCTTTAATATCAGCATCTAGTGAATCATATGATTCTAAAAGCTCATTAATAATTGCTTTTTGGTCCCATAACCTCACGTTAAAAAACTGTGATGCCATTTCTCTATCTACGGAACTCTTAAATCCTCCCCAGGATACAAGTAGCCCGTGGCTAGCTTTGTGGTTATGCATTGTTCCGATTAGTTGATCTAACGTTGGTCTATCTACGGGAGTGTCCGATGTTTTCACTTGGACGCAAATTTTTGGTGTCCCAAAACCTAGACTGCCTGGGGCCGCTAAAATATCTACTCCTTTGTCTGGACCTTCTGGACTTATGTAAGTTGTAAAACCTTTTGCTCTTAAGATAGCATCTATGATTCTAGCCATACCATGCCCTTTAAATTTACGTATGATATATTTTGCTATTGCGTCATTTGCATATTCCTCAATATCAAACATACTCTCAGCTTCTTCCTGAGAATCTTGGCTATCCATATTAATTTGAACTTTTGAGCTGCCACTAATCCAATTATTTTTATGCATTGTTTTGATACGTTCTTCTGCATCGTTTCTAGATATTCTACATACCGTCATAAAAGCCCCAAATGAATATAAAAGATCCTGGTCGAAATTAGTTCTTGGAATATCAGTAGCAAACCAATTCACTTTACGACTATGAAAATATGGATTACTATTGTTTGGATTAAACTCGTAATTACCTGTAATCTCGCCAATGTGAATTGCAGACTTGTGTTTGCTAGGCAAGATAACCCAATCTCCTATTTTCATCTCACTTGCAATCGGCATAATTTGACTTGCCCAATTCCTTGCTCTACCTAGTTTCTCAACCTCATAATCATTCATTAAATATTCAATTAACTGAGTTCTTTCTTTAAAATTTCTAAGATCAATATTTAGCTCATCCCAAGTTAAATAAATTCTATTTTCGTTTAGAAATTTCGACTCATATTCACCAGACTTTCCAGCACGGAATAACCATAACGCCATTTTCATATCCCCCTAAATCCATATGTTTCGGTATAAATTTTTCATGTCATTTACCACGTAATTTGATTTATGTACCTTGGTACCTTTAAAACTCAAATAGATCGAACCAATGTCTATAGCTTTTATTTTAAGAAGAGAAGAAGAACCTATCACAAGCATTACATAAGAACTACCCTTACCATTATATAGAACAAATTGGCTATATAATATATAAATTTGCAAAAAATGAAGGTCGAGATAGCAAATTTGAGATTATATCCTGTATTCCTCTTCTACTCTTCGCTTTTACGTAAGTCGGAGTCATAAACCCGCCCTAATGGGCGGAGACATCCTAAACTATTTCTTCTAAACCACATATCCTCAAACCCCTACCTACTGCTCACTCCGTTTCACCCCATAATCATCATAGTTCCCAAGATAAGTACTCAGCTTCCCTGAATCCAGAGACCATACCTTCCCCGCAATGCGATTAATAAAATACCGATCGTGTGAGATCGCAAGTATGGTGCCTTTGTATTCGTCCAGTGCTTCTTCGAGTGCTTCACGAGAGGTGATGTCCAGATGATTGGTCGGCTCATCGAGCAGAAGTACATTTGGCTTCTTGTTCACAAGAACCGCTAGACGGAGCCGAGACCATTCACCGCCGGATAACTTGCCGATCTCCCGAAACACTTGCGGACCATAGAACATGTACCTCGCGAGCACCGACCTCGCCTCTCCTTCTTCCATGGGGGCATGCTCACGGAAATAAGAGAGTACGGTTTGTTTTGGCTCCTGAATTTCTTCCTGCTGTGCCAGATAGCCTACACTAACTCCCGCGCCCCATTCCATGTATCCAGCATCCGCGGCCTCCTGATCTAATAGCAGCTTGAAAAAGGTTGTCTTGCCAGATCCATTTGCACCAAGCAGCGCAATCTTATCCTGATAAGCCATCATGCCTTCTACTCCATCTAAGATGGTCTTATCTCCATAATGCTTGGTGAGTGCTTCAAATAGAAGCACGATCTGACCAGAACGCTGATCCGGTTTAAGTGCAAATTCGGCTTGTTTCTGTACAAGCTTTGGCTTCTTCATCTGCTCGATTCGAGCAAGTGCTTTGCGAATCGATGTGGCCCGCCGGAAGAATTTTTCATTCCCGCCGACCCGTCCCCATTCTTCGAGCTGACGAATGGTTTCTTTCATCTTCTTGATTCTCTTCTGCTGTTCTTGGTATTCGGTAAACTGCTGCATGAGCCGTTCTTCCTTTGCAATGACATAACGGGAATACGTTCCTGGATAGGAGAATGCTTCTCCATCTTCTAACTCGATGATCTGACTTACCACCCGGTCCAGAAAATAACGGTCATGCGACGAGTGAATACACGCACCGGGATAGTTTCGTAAAAACTGCTCCAGCCATTCCACACCGGAGAGATCCAGGTGATTCGTTGGTTCATCTAATAGCAGTAGATCGGGCCTTCGAATGAGCTGAGAAGCGAGGACAATCCTTGTCTTCTCCCCGCCTGAAAGGGTGCTGAAACTTCTACCATACATCGCTTTATCTATCTGCAGACCGGTTGCCACCATATCGATGCTGGCATCCATCTCATAGCCGCCTTCTCGCTCATATTCTTCTTGGAGAACCGCATAACGGTGCAGCAGCTTGGCTAGGAAATCCTCATCTGCGGCCGCTTCGAAGCTTCCCATTTGCTGTTCTAACCGCATCATTTTCTGCCGCATCAGCAGCAAATCCTCGAATCCATGAGCGAGCACCTCATGTACTGTCTTCTGCTCAAATTCCGCAGGAATCTGGGGCAAGTATCCGACTCTTACCTCTTTCTTCACCGCAAGCATGCCTGCGTCCGGTTTCTCCATCTTGGAGATCAAGGACAGTAAAGTAGACTTTCCACTCCCGTTCACACCAATGAGCCCTACTTTTTCTCCTTCTTTTACTTCAAAAGTTACATTATCCAGCACGAGGTTTGCCCCGTGGTATTTCTTTACGTTTTGTCCGTTTACGATGATCATATTTGTATCCTCCTGAGTAGGAAGATGCATCTCACCACACAAAAAAAGAGCCGCGGGAACAAGCCCGCGACCCTTCACTCGGAAATAGGTATTACAATCCGCTTGAGGTTAAGGTAGGCATCTTCTCGAAATGGTTAATCTTATCTAAGGCAAAATGGACAGACTTCTCCCGTGATAAGAAACCTCTGAAGAAAATGCCAGACAGTACCATTGGCAGCTGGCTCAAGCGGCTGTTCACCATTTCAATATTCACCTACCTCACCTCCTTTTCTAAAGTTATGACTAACTGAATCAATTTCATAATACCTTCAGCTGCTTTAATCTAAGTATATAGATCAAAATGGTTTAGTTTGTCTATATAGTTTCAATTTCAATATTTTATTCACCTATGATATTGATTCGACTATATCACATAAACCTGAGCTATAACACCTGGCACGCGCCAAGAAAATAACTATAACGGTTTATTACCGAAGCCATGATTCAAAAAAGGCCCGATACCCTTCCTTCATCACGGTTCTTGAAAAAGCACCAAATGCATACTCCCTGTTATCTTCCGATACTTTGCGAGGTGCAGCGGATGCCATATTAAGCAGTTCAAAGAAGTTGCGTTCATTCCCGCCAAACGTATGGGTCGAACTGATATGTCCATAACAAGGATGCTCTGGCTTCACGACCATTTTCCCCATCGCCATCGCTTCAGTCAGGGGCATCGCAAACGTATCAAAACGCGAAGAGCTCCAGTACACCTTAGTCGAATTCATCAGCTGAAACACTTCATCCTGACTAAGTGCAAACTTCAGTTTCACGTTATTTGGGATGTCGTATTTCTTCATACTTTCTCTATAGCGCTCCCCGCCGAATACCATGTAAACTTCTTTATCCGGATTCTGATGCGCATATTCAATAACCAGATCAGGGCGGCGGTTGGCTTCATCCCGTCCGATCCACAGAATGCGGTTGTCGACGACTGCAGAGGGATCATAATGTTTATGGGCTAGTCCTTCATCAAAACCAATTGGGATCACCGTTACATCATGAACACCGTACTGAGCCGCCATCTCCCTTTTCAGGAAATCGGTCTGCACAATCGCTTTGTCCACGATCTGGTAGAAAGGCTTCATCATTTCGTACCCTGTGAGAGCAGGGTCAGGAAAGCTGTGCGGAAACAGCACGCTGTTCTTCAGAAACATCTTGAGATATGTAAAACCAGAAACCGTATAGATGACATGGTCGATATTCTGTGAATAGATCTGATCGAGAACGATATCATAGTTGACTAGGTCGCCTTTTTCATGCTCATATCCTGGAACCCAGTCATAACCGCTCACGTGACGCTCTGGTGAGATGAATACAATCTCTACACCCAGCTCTTCCCCAATGGCTTTTAGCCGATCTGCAAAAACCCGGGGTCCTTGCGCTTCCGTAAACTGAATTTTACGCATCACGAGTCCTACTTTATCCATCAACGTATCCTCCTTTTTTCCATAGCACAAAAAAACCGCCATATGGAAGGAGAATCCTCGCCGTATCGCGGTACACTTACAGAGCTTTGCTATTTTTACAAACACTTACTTATGCAAAAACGATTATGGTACTAACTCGTTACCCTTTTCTCATTGCTTTCAAATCATTTGCTGCGTTGGATAACACGGGCAACATTCTCATTTCCCGTTCCATCGGTGAGGAACATAAACTGCATTGCGGCTCGCTATCGAATGCGAAATCATCACGCATCCAACCTTTGCAGTCGTCATTGGTACAAGACCAGACCTTCGTGTTCTCCTCGGGGATTTCCTCTGATACTTGACGTCTGTACATGAATACTTCCCCCCTATCTACAGAATAGACGAACTCGATCGCATACTCCGTATCGCTTTTTTTTGGAATGAAAACAAGAACTGCCTTCAACTTGTCAGTCAAAGGCAGCTTGCAGGTCGGATTAGTATACTTTTACTACGTTCTCTGCTTGTGGTCCGCGGTTACCTTCTACCACGTTGAATTCAACGCGTTGTCCTTCGTCGAGGGTTTTGAAACCTTCGCCTGTGATTGCGCTGAAATGTACGAAAACGTCGCTTCCGCCTTCAACTTCGATGAAACCGAAGCCTTTCTCTGCGTTAAACCATTTAACTGTACCTGTTTGCATTTGGTCATTCTCCTTTACACTTATATTAATATGGTTATTTTCTTTGAAAAAAATTCACATATTGGAAAAAGTGTCATTTTCGGAATGAGTCTCTTTCCAAAATGTGAATTACATGACAGAACTAATAATAGCATAATTACCAAATCAACGCAAGAGATCACCACATAAAAATGGTTTAATTTGACATAATATTTAGACTTAAGACGATCCCCATTACTTATCATCTCTTCCTATTACTTATCTTCGCTTCTTCATTATTTCCACAGAAATAGGGGTTTCATACCAATTCCGTATATAATATCATCGATTTATTGCTATATACCGCCTTTTTTCCAAAATATTCTTTTACTAAATGCACAAAAGATAAGAAGCATACCGCTCGGCATGCTCCTGCTTATTCGTGCTATCTTTTAATCGAACGCGTCCAAAATCCACCATGGAATTGTTTGGGTTCTACTGTAATAATAAAAGCTTTTGGATCGAGTTGTAAAATCGTCTCATAGAGCTTTTTCTGGTTTTTACGTTTTGCCAGTATTTCCATTACCAGCCGATCTCCATCTCGGCCATTGCCAAGCCAAGACGTTACGCCATATCCCTTTTCCCGAAGTGTGGTTACAATCGTACCGCGGGTCTGATCACATATTACCTTGACAGTTATGTAGCCAAGTGCAATTTTTTCTTCAATCCAAGCACCAACCAGAATGCCCAGTCCATAACCAAGTGCATATACCACAAGAGCTGAGATCTGGTCTAAGTAGCTGAGCACCATATTCAGTCCTAGTACATAGATCACGATTTCGACCATACTGATCAAGGCTGCGATGTACTTCTGGCCCTTTAAAGTTAGAATCATGCGTAAGGTATACGCCGAGACATAAACAATCTGGATCGCAAAAATGAAAAGTAGCGTTTGAGCCAAGGCTATCACTCTCCTTACTGCAGAACTTTCCGCAAAACAAAACCATACCATCCAAAATACCACATCTTTGTTCTCATGAAACCCCTTTTCATTAAAATTTCATAGGATAGAGGCTTTTATATGAGTTGCAAAATGAGTTCATTACCGATAGAAACGTTATTTATCAGTTCATTCACAAGAAAAAAGAGCACCTGTCATTACAAGCAGGTGCTCTTCGTACTCTTTTCGCCTGAATGCGATATGAATGTAATGGATTTAGTCGTCCTCACGGTCGATATCAACAGATAAGATGTCTCCTGTATTTGCATCAATCGTAACTTCGGCTTCGTAGTGATTATTTACAAGTTCGATTTCATATTCATAACGACCATCGTCAAGATCAAGCTCTGTGCTGATTACTTTACTGTTATCCAGTTGTTTTAACGCAATTTGGGTTGCTTGTTCAAGAGAAACTTTTACAACTGCCTCCGAAGCGGGTACTTCAAAGTCAAGGTCTTTAGACACGTTAAGCACTTCTCCTGTATAAGCATCGATGTATACCGTAGCATCCACTTTATCTGACTCGATCTCTACTTCGTAGTATACTTTTCCGTGATCTTTCTCTAAATCAATATCATCAATGGTACCTTGTACCTCTTTAAGTGCTGTTTCTTTCGCCTGCTCCGCAGTAATCATTTTGTTTGTTGAACTAGTTGAACTAGATGTAGTTGTAGAGGATAGTTGACTAGCTTCCACTGTTGACTCTGCACCTGTAAATGCTGCTGCACCACCAATTAAAAGCGCCGCACTCAGAACTCCGCCTGCTAAAATACGTTTATGTTTCTTCATGTCTCATCGACTCCTCTTCTTGTTTTGTTATTCACGTCTCACTTGCTTACAAATATATCTTACCTCTGCCAAATGAGAGTAAAGAAAGAGTTAGATTAGAATTTGATGAGAAAAGAAAAAGAGCTTCTAAGAATTAGTCATCCCAGGTTACAGACTGGACTTGTCCGGTGATTGCATGAATTTGAATAACGGCTTCTTTATCATCGTCCGTCTCAATTTCAACTAAATAATAAGGATGGTTGGTGTCTTCCCCTCGAAGTTCGGTATCTTCTACTTCACCTTCTACTTCTGCCATCGCAATTTTCTCTACTTCTTCTTCCGCCAGAAATTTTTGATTCTCTTCTTCCTCGTCCTCTTCGTCATCCTCTTCATCGGTGGTAATCGTTTGTCTTGATAACACTTCTCCCGTATAAGGATCGATCTCAAATAAAGTACGCTCTGTATCTGTCTTTACTTTGGCTTTGTAGATATCTTGATCGTCCTTCGTAATCAGCTCCAGGAAGAGCAGTTTGCCTCCTGTCTCACTCAGCAGCTTCTCTTTCACCGTATCCCTGCTCAGAATAGCATGTTCCTTCACACCTGACTTACTGATCTGCTGAATTGAGATAATACTGCCATCGCTGCTATCCACGATAAATTCATAGGTTCCTGTATCCGTGCTTATTCGCAGGTGATATTCCCCATTCTCAAGCGTACTCTTCTCCACTGTACCTGGATATTGGCTTATTACCGTCTCCTCTACTGCCTCGGCAGACAGAACGGAATCTGCATGATTCCATGGCTGAACAAACAAGAGAACAAGTCCAATCAGAACGGCAGCTCCGGCTCCCGCATATCCTAGTTTTTCTTTTATATACATAATAGAAAACTCCTTCCTATTTACACTTCACACCTGCCACCAGTATAACTCTTAACAATGAGAATTCTCTGAGAAAAGCAAATCATCTTGCCTTTCTGCTTAGGCAAGATGATGAACTGGGAACTGTATATATGCTGTGGTGCCTTTACCATAAGTACTTTCCAAACCAATTTCCGCCTTAATCTGCGCAGCAATCTCACTTGCTAGTGCCAAACCAAGACCTGTTCCGCCCTGTTTACGCGATCTTGCCTGATCCACCCGGTAGAAACGGTCAAACACTTTGGGAAGTTCATCAGCAGGAATGCCCGGACCATAATCCGTTACGCTTATGGTAACGTAACTGGCATCAGGCTGAACACGGATAAGGATGGAGTCCTCGCTATATTTTCTGGCATTATCCAGTAAAATAACAAGCAGCTGCTTTGCCTTGTTGATATCCGTATAAGCATAGCAAGGTTCTGATGAGGGAGTTTCCACCTCAATTTCCCTCTGGTACGCTGTCCCGTAAGAACGGGCCATATCATTTACCATACCGGCTAGATCGTGTTGCTCTAACGCAATGCTAAACGACTCGGTTTCTCTCGCCATCATAAGCAGCTGTTCTGTCATCTCTCGCATCCGGATGGCTTCCGAGTGAATAGCTTCAACGGATTCTTCAAAAAGGTCTGGGCGCGACATGCCTCTCCTCTTCAATAGACTGGCATAGCTTTCAATCACCGTCAGCGGTGTCTTGAGTTCATGAGAAGCATTGGAGACAAACTGCTCTTGTTTCTCATAATTTCGCTTCAGTCGGCCCATCATTCGGTTAAACGTCTCACCCATCTCGTATAGCTCGTCTTTGGACTGATTCTGCAAATCAAGGGTCTTAAATCCGCCCCCGTCTTCAATGATCCTCATTGTCTGCGTCATACTTGATATCGGCCGGATGATAATGCTTCCAAGCAGCCGGCTTGAAGCAAATACCGCCAGCAGCGCAACTAGAGACACGGAAATCAAGACAACCTGGAGCACCTTCAGATTGTTATCTACACTTGCAAGGCTTTCTGTCACCTGAAGGTTCACTACTTCTCCATCGGCCCATATCACGGGCATGGATACAAAGACATAACGTACACCTTCTATTTTTAACACTTCGGTATGTTTATTCGGATAAAAAGCAGGGTTAATCTGAGCAAGACGCCGCTCCGAGAGCGAAGTAACTGCAGGCGGATTATCGCCTGACATTCTCACCATCCTAAGCATCCCTTCTGCCGGTACAAAAGAACGCAGTAAGTCGTCTGGAGCTACGATATCAGCTGCATTACGTACACCTGTTGAGATCGAATTTGCTTCTGCTTCCGCTCTTTCCATCTGGGTGTCTGTCGACATTCGGTCAAACATGAAATAGATAAATCCATTAATCAACAGCAACAGGACAATAAAAAGCACCGAAGTATATACATAGATGGTTGTACGCAGCTTCATGTCTCGGTCCTGAGAACGTAACCTACACCGCGAACCGTGTGGATCAGCGGAGAGCGTCCATGATCTATTTTCTTACGAAGATATCGGATATAAACATCAACCACATTGGTGTCGCCCATGTAATCATACCCCCATACGGCCTCAAGAATCTGCTCCCGGTTCAGGACTTGCCGCTGATTACGAAGTAAATAAACCAGCAGATCAAACTCCCGGGGAGTAAGCTCTATTCCATCTTCGGCTCGCAGTACCTCTCTTGTTTTTTCATTCATCTTCAGGTCACCGGCAGACAGCCATACTTCCTGTTCTTGATTTTGTTCTTCAGTTCCCGTCATATTCAATTTTTGAACTTTTTGAACTTTACTATGTAAACGGAGGGCGGCACGAATCCGGGCAAGCAGCTCTTCAATCTGAAAAGGTTTTGTGACATAATCTGTCGCCCCAAGATCAAGACCGGAGACTTTATCTTCAACGGAGCCTTTAGCCGTCAGCAAAATGACAGGGATATGTTCATCATGACTGCGTATACGCCGCAAGACTTCGATCCCGCTAAGACCCGGTAACATGATATCAAGTAATACCAGATCAAAATCACCATTCTGAAAAGCTTCCAGCCCTTCCGTACCGCTCATTGCCTTGGAGACCTCATAATCCTCATACTCCAGTTCAATTTCTAACACTCTAGCAATTTTCTCTTCATCTTCGACGATGAGAATGGATGGTTTCATAGCTCCTCCTCCGCTTTGTTCAAAGCAATGTTATATATTTTGCACCATTTCCTGAATTAAATGCTCTCCAGATACAAGAGGAATCGCTTTTCTATACGTATTCTCTGCATTCAGTACCGCTACAATAACCGATGCCACATCTTCACGCGGAATGCTTGACTCTCCTTGCTCGATATCCGTTGTTACTTTACCGCGACCCGGTTCATTCAGCAGTCCGCCCGGACGCAAAATCGTATACTGCAAAGAGGATTGTTCCAGCTGTTTATCTGCGTAATGCTTGGCTACATAATAAGGTTTAATTTGTTCTGGCCAGCGTGTCCGATCTTCTGCATACAGAGCACTTACCATAATATATCTCGAAATTCCTGCCTGCTCTGCAGCTTCCATCGTTTTCACAGCTCCATCGAGGTCAATAAGCAGAGTCTTATCAAGACCTGTGCTTCCGCCGGAACCCGCCGTAAACACAATTGCATCGCTGCCCTTCATCGCCTCCGCAAGTTCCTCTACGGTTCCTTCCAAGTTAGCAAGTACAGGTTCTACACCCGCTTTATTAAAGGCCTCTGCCTGTTCTTCTTTCCGAACCATTGCTCTTACCGTATGCTCTTTGTCATCCTTAAGCTGTGAGATTACTTGCTTCCCAATCTGTCCATTTGCACCAATTACTAAAATATTCATGACTCATTTCTCCCTTCAAAAGTGGATTTCTTTCAATCATCCATTCTCTCCCTTCATTTACCCTCCAGGCCCGATCTATAACAAATCTGCACCTGATGAAGGGCAGGGTGACAGCCACGTATCAAATGAAAAAAGAAGGCAGACAACCTATAGTGGTCGTCTGCCTTCCTATTCTTCTATCGTAATAGATTAGTACGCAAGAGCGAACAAACCATCGATATGTTTAAGGTAACGGATGTTACTTGCTTCTTTCATCATTGTTGCAGGCAAGCCTTTCAAGCGAGTTTGGCTTCCGCCAAGCATAGCGATTGCATCTTTACGTCCCAAGCTTCCGAGAGTACCGGAGAAGACTGGAGTGAAGACTTCAAAGTCGCCGCCTTTGATGGTTGCAGCAAGGTTATGTCCAATCGTTTCACCCATTTGCCAAGCAAGCTGAGCTGTTGGAGGATAAGGACGAGCACCTTCGCTAGGAATAACAACTGCACTGTCGCCCGCGATGAATACATTCTCGTGGGAAGTAGAGTGCAGTGTTTCTTTTACGGTTGCACGGCCACGGTTTACTTCGATACCACAGTTAGCTACAACTGCGTTACCTTGTACGCCGCCTGTCCAGATCAGTGTGCTTGTTTCGATGGAGCTGCCATCTTTCAGCATTACTGTGTGTTGCTGCATTTCAGTGATTGCCACACCAACGATGAATTTCACACCGCGTTTTTCAAGACTTGTTTGAGCACGCTCAACAAGCTCTGGCGGGAATCCTGCAAGAATAGAAGGACCTGCTTCTACGTTGTAGAGCTGTACTTCTTCACGTTTGATGCCTTTTTGTTTACATACATGATCCAGAATGTCAGCATATTCACCAACAAGCTCGATACCTGTCAAACCGCCGCCGCCGACAACGATTGTTGCGTCTGCTTTGTTTCCGGTTTTTTTGTAATTATCCAGGCAAGCTTCCACGTGTGCACGGATTTTGTTAGCATCGTTTACGGATTTCAGAGTAAAGCTGTACTCTTGAAGTCCTGGGATACCGAAGAATGCTGTTTCACTACCAAGAGCAACTACGAGATAGTCATAGCTGTAGATCGTTCCGCTTTGCATTACAACTTTGTTCTCGTCTGGTTTGATCTCGGAAACTGTGTCAATTTTCAGGTTAACTTCTTTACCGCGAAGAAGTTTCTCCAGTGGAAGTGCAACAGCTTTCTCAGCGATGGAACCTGCTGCAAGACGGTGTAATTCAGTAATAATTTGGTGAGTTGGGAAGCGGTTCACAACTGTAATTGTTGCTTCTTCAGCGGACAAGTACTCACGCGCTGACAGCGCGCTTAGCAAGCCGCCGTAGCCTCCGCCCAGAATCAAAATTTGCTTCGACATATCCATCCTCCGTTCTTACTTTCGTATCAATAACTTTTTTAGTCTTGTTTTTGCCCTTGACGCTCGTTAAGCACATTCAGGAATGCTTGAGCAAAACGAAGTGATTGCTGTACGTTAGGATCTTTCAACATTTTGAGCATACCGAAAAGACCAACAGAAGACTGTTCCGCTTGAGCACGGTCTCCAGCTTCGATAGCCGCGGATGCTACACCTTTTGCTTTTTCTACTACAGGCGTTGTAAATTCTCCAAGAGCGACTTTCATGTCGTTAACGAAGACTTTATCTGTTGCCAAGCCTTGAGCGAAATCATAAGCTTTTGTCATAGCAGTTACCATTTCAGCCAGTTTAGGCAGATTCTCCACAAGAACAATAAGAGAGTCTTGAACCTCCGGCTTCATCAATTGATCAAGTACATCCTGATTTTGTGCAGGAGCTGCACCGTTTACTGGTACCTCTTGTTGAGTCGGTTGTGACATAAGAGAACGTCCTCCTTTACTTTGGGTTAAAAAGCCCGCTTGCTTGACCCTACCTGATAATCAAATGAACGACCCTGAATGCACACTGAATTGTAATGTAACAATTTTCACACATTAGAAAAAGCCGCGTCCTTTCAAGCGGCACAGGCAGCTTTAGCATACACATGTGATGTACTTCATGGATCTTTTGCAAAAATGAATAGTTGTTTATTCCATCGCAATCACAAATTTATCCGAACAGGCCAATTACGAACCTATACCCTAATATTACACTTATTACACATAAACACGAGTTAAATCTAACTATACTTGTGAATACCTTGTGAACATTGTAACAAAACCTCTATTTTTGTCAATACAATGAATTTTCGCTTTTAGGCTTGAAAAAGGCACATAATCTCGCTTTTTCTACTATATACAGTGCTAATTAATACCATTGTTAACTACATCTATTTATTTGAAAAATAGAGATATCATTTCGTTTTTTTTGAAATAGCAATTCTTTGTATCTTACAAATTCGCAGAGAGAAGTCTTATAGTCCCCACACCCGGCCCTCGCCAGCCCAAAAAAATCAGCATATGGTAGTAAGAAGTAACATTACCTTGTACAGATGTAAATAGTGCGTGGGCTAAATTGTAAGTATAGGGCGCCCGGTTCCCTTCACTATTTTTATGAGATCCAGACTTGACCCGCTGGGAGGCTTATGCTCGCTTTTTTTCATACTGACTACCAACGTTAGGACTTCGCTGCTGCAATTGAATCTAGGACGTTCTTATGACGATGACAATGACGAATCTATAAGTTCAGTTGTCCAGTTGAGCTCTTGAATACGCGTATCGAGCTTACGATGTTCTTTGGCAAGCTCATCAATTTGCTTCTGCAGTGCGCTGATATCAACGGTTGTTATAAACTTAATCTCTGTCCTGCTGGTCCGGTCGTAACGAATAGATGCAGTATCCATCACATCACTGAGCACACTTCGTTTCAATTGGAGCTTCTCCCTGCGTGCAAGCGCATCAGTAATCGTCATTCCCTCTGCATATTCGGTCTGTGAATTGGTCTTGTTAATTCTCTGAACAAGGGACTCAAACTGCTCAAGTACTCCATTCAGTTCACGAAAAAGATCGGCCGGATTCTCGGCTGCCTCTTCGCCTTCTTGAATTTTAATTACATTACGCAAACGAAAACGGAGTTCCTGGATTTTCTTTTGTAGATCAGAACGTAGAATGAGTGCTTCGGCAAGTTTCATAATCGGATTTACGCCTCCACATATTAGATGTAATCTAATTGTAACTTATTGGTATACGGATATCCAATCTCTTACATCCATTTTGGATGAATGCCTGTTTAACCCTTCTTGTTATGTGGTACATAACAGTAAATAGTAAATTTGGAATATAACGACTATAAGCCATGATAAAAGGCACAGACAGCCTTATTCATGGCTTTATTTCTATCAAAGGAGGACTTTTAGAATGAGAACGACTCATGTAGAGACGAGTGTATATTATTTTAAAGATGACGGGAAGATTCCTAATAACTCTGAACTACCTGTCGTTCTCTATCCCGGCGCATTACGCGGTGAGGAGAAGAATACGGAGAAAATTTTCAACAAGCATAACTGGCGAAACAGCTGGACAGGCGGTGTATTTCCGTACCATCACTATCACAGCAACTCGCATGAAGTACTCGGTGTCATCAAAGGATCGGTTAAACTCCACATTGGAGGAGAAAAAGGGATTATTCTGACGGCAACTGCCGGCGATATTCTTGTCCTTCCTGCCGGAACAGGTCATAAAAAGCTAGAGTCAAGTCTCGATTTTCAGTTGGTAGGCGCCTATCCAGATGGGATGTCCTACAATACCCACACGGGAGACAAAGAAGAACGCCCGCAGGTACTCCGGGAAATTACTCGTGTTCCGGTTCCAGATCAAGATCCCCTGCTAGGTGCCGAGGGTCCGCTTCTCGTCCACTGGAAAAAGGCAGAGAACCCTAATTAACATGAGCTTCTAAACATGAGTGTTCTGAGGAGTTTGTTGATATTAGTGAGACGATAAGAAAAACCTGCCATCCATGTTCACGGGGCAGGTTCTTTAGATTATTCTATGATATGGATTCTGAAAACTTCATTGACTGGTGCACCGCATCTGGCGGTACAGACGACAGATTGGGAGAAGATCCTGGAACTTTTCCACATTCATGGAGAATGTGCTCCACATGCTCCAAAACGTCTTTTACTACTTTTCCACAAGCTTGACACTTCATTATTAAATCACCTTTAATCATATATTATTAACCAAGAATGAGATCATTCTAATTAGTCCATGTCCTTGTTATGCTAAACATGGATGTGAGGTAATACTCGAATATTCGGCTTCTTCCTTTGCCCTCTTCCTATTAACCTCATGCCCGTCTCACGAAACGGAAATAAACCTCTCCTTGGTCCGGACTTCCATTATATTCAGCTCGTTACCGAAATATGACACCCTTTTACCCACTAAAATAATAAACGCTGCAAATAAAAAAAGGTTTCGGCATCCGTCCATTTTTACCATATATTGTTGACTAATCCTTTGTTTGGTTGTATGGTTAATTACATAAGTAACTAACCAACTTGGTGGTGATAATGTATGGGCATGCAGATGGATGATGACCGCCCGATCTTTTTACAGATTGCAGAACGAATTGAAGATGACATCCTCGAAGGAAGGCTGCCCGAAGAATCACAGGTCCCTTCCACGAATCAATTTGCATCCTTTTATCAGATTAATCCGGCAACAGCGGCCAAAGGCGTAAATCTCCTGGTCGATCAAGGAATTCTGTATAAGAAGAGAGGGATTGGCATGTTTGTAGCAGATGGAGCACAATCTGTGCTGGTAGAGAAGCGGCGTGAACAGTTCTATGAGCAGTTCATTATCCGAATGGTGCAAGAAGCACAGAAGCTTGGGATTAGCAAAGCCGAATTATCTGAAATGATACACAGGGAGGAGAAGTAGAATGGCAGATGTAATTGAGTTAAACGGCCTGACCAAAAGCTATGGAAAAACATTTCATGCCCTTCAGGATATAAACCTCACCATTCAGGAGAACAAAATTTACGGTCTGCTTGGACGTAATGGTGCGGGAAAAACTACACTGCTTCATCTCATTACAGCCCAGCTGTTTCCCACAGCAGGAGAACTTAAAGTGTTCGGTGAAGCACCGTATGAGAACAAGGAAGTCCTCCGGCAAATTTGTTTTATTAAAGAAAGTCAAAAGTATCCGGATACGTTTCGAGTACGTGATGTACTCTCGGTAGCCTCTTCCCTTTATCCTAACTGGAACACATCGCTGGCTGATTCCCTAGTCTTACAATTCAACCTGCCCCCAAATCGAAGAGTCAAAAAACTATCAAGAGGCATGCTTTCTTCTGTCGGCATCATCATCGGTCTTGCGAGCCGTGCTCCGCTTACCATCTTTGATGAACCTTATCTTGGGCTTGATGCCGTAGCTAGACAATTATTCTATGATCAGTTAATTCAAGACTATATGGATTATCCGCGAACGATTATTTTATCGACGCATCTTATTGATGAGATTAGTGCCATGCTCGAACAGGTGATTGTACTTCATCAAGGGAAGCTTTTGCTAAATGAGGAAGCAGAACAATTTCGAGGATCGGCTTTCCATGTTAGCGGCAAGCAGTCTGATGTAGATCACTTCGTTATAGGAAAAGAAGTGCTTCATCAGGAAGAACTCGGCTTTATGCGTAGTGCTGTCGTTCGAACAGCTGACCAAAAAGACTTCCGCAAACAAGCAGAATTAAACAACATCAGTCTTGCTCCTGTCTCTCTGCAACAACTCATGGTGTATTTGACCAAACAAACGAACCGGGAAGAGGTGCATTAAGTATGCCAACGATCAAAACCGTAATGCGTACCCATCTTGTTGATTATTGGTTATGGCTTATCGTTCCCCTCATTGTGCTTATGAGTAGTTTTGTAGTTAATTTGATCATCAGTATATCGATTGGTTCATTTACGACCGGAGGACTGTTATCAATCTATGGGTTCATGATGAGTGTAGGAATTGCGGTAATTCCCATGAATTTCTCATTTTCACTGAGTTTCGGTATTCGGCGTAAAGATTATTTCCTAGGTACAATCAGCATGTTTCTTCTCTTCAGCCTGCTCTATTCCACTGCACTTACCATCGTTAGAGAGATAGAACAGCTTACTTCAGGCTGGGGTACAGGGCTGCATTTTTTTGATGTCCCTTTCCTCAGCAGTCTCTCCTTCCTGCATCTCGCCCTGCTGAACTTTGTCGTCATTTCTCATCTGTTTCTATTCGGTTTCGTTATGTCGAGTATAGCGAGAAGATTCGGGAAACTGGTCTTAATAAGCTTGATCCTGCTCATCGTCATTGTCTTGGGTGCAGCAAGTGTCCTCGTGACTTACTGGGAATTATGGGATGAAATCGGCAAATGGGTCATGACCTACCAGACCGATATTATCTGGTTCCTCGCTCCTCTTACTTTGCTGTATGCTTTCCTATCCTACGTATGGCTGCGAAAATCCACGATCTAATATATACGCAAAAAGAAGCATCCCCACATAGACGGGAATGCTTCTTTTTTATGAAATATTACGAAATAACGATAAACGATAACCGTTAAACGATAAGGTATTCTCGCTCGCTTAAGCAGGCAGATTTGGTTTTTTGGGTTCCCCGGCTCCTCGCTGCGGTTTAGGCAGGTTACCGAACAGAATCCAGGATTTAGAGAAGTGAGATGCCAAACCAACCACGATATATGATCCGATCAGCGCAAGCAGGAATCCACCAACATACCATAAGTGATGAAGGATCGAAATTCCGGTTTGCGGCGGGAATTCACGATAAACAAGCAAGAAGAATGGATGAATTAGATAGATCCCGAAGGACAATCCACCAATCTTAGTCATCGTACGTACCAGAGCGCTCTTACCGTTGCCGTACAGCAGGAAGGCAATCTGGAATAACACCAGCGCTGCAGAGAAGGTATGCAGATTCCACAGGAATTCATACCAAAGCGAATCATAAACGGCAATTCCTTTTCGGTTCAAGTACCAGATATACACATGTGCCAGGCCTGCACAGATCCATACAATCCATAATAGCGCCCATGCTGTAACCTTTCCTGGTGTAGCGTAGCTTCTTCTGATTACAATCCACTCTTTAATCTTAGGGAAGTACACACCAAGACATGCGCCGAGCATGAAATAGGCAAAGTACGATAAAGACCAGCTTCCTTTATTCTCTACGCTGATTACACCGTATTTATTCATAACAATAAAGCCCCACTGAATGGCAAGTCCAATCGGAACTGCCCACTTAACAAGAGAAGGTACTTTTTTGAATAAAGCGAGTACCAGCGGGAACATAATATAAAACTGCATATTAATAAATACAAAATATAAATGAGTGTACGCTTTACCTGTAAACAACTTGGTTGTAAAACTTACAATGGTATCGATCAAAGAACGATCAGGATAGTGCACAACATGTAAAATCAGAAAATAGAACAGCGAGAACATAAAGTAAGGAATTAAAATGTAAAGCAATCTCTTCTTATAAAAACCAAGAACCAGTTTCTTATCCAGCGGTCTCGTATAGTAATTATAGAACAACACAAAACTACTTAAGAAAATAAACGTCGGTGTACCAAACTTCATAAAAATATTAAAAAAGTTATACAGCCAGTACATACCCGAATCCACCATATTAACGGTAGCAAAAGAAGTGGAGTGTACACTGAGTACACCAAGAATTGCTATACATCGTACAAGATTAAGCTCGGGCAGACGTTCCCTTTTTTCAGCTGTCATTGTTTGACTCATTATATTAACTCCTTGGGGTTTAGTATGTCGATTAATAGAGACGTTCCAATCGGCCGGCTCAAAATCACTTTATCTATAGTAAAACTTCCGAAAACAATTTACATTAAAAATCCCTTAACTTAATAATAATAACAGAATTATTTAAGGATTTGGACAAATTACGATAACATTTATTCCAAAAGTATCCTAAATCATAATAAAACTGGGTTTTTGTAATTTGTAGCTCCTATGTATATTGACATGAAAAAGCCGCCTTTACGGCGGCAGATACATATGCTGAGCAGCTGCATCATATGGACAACCCTCGCTTAGAGGCTAACTGCAGATCATGAAGTTTATAATGCAGCGGGCACAGCAGTATCGGAATCTTTAGAAGCAGGCTGCTCTACGAGTGCATGACGGCGCCAAGCTCCATTTTTCCAGCGATAATGCATGATGAAGGCACGAATCCATTCATCCACTGCGTTTGCAACCCATACACCCAGGATTCCCATATCTAAATGGAAGACAAACCAGTAACCAAGCGGAAGACTCACACCCACCATGGAGATCAGCCCCATATACACTGGGAAACGAGCATCCCCTGCTGCACGCAAGGAATTGATCATAATCATGTTACACGTTCTTGCGGTTTCCAGTACGATACTAAACAAGAGTACTTGAGAACCTAATCGGATGATCTCTGCGTTATCCGTGAAGATCCCCATCAGCGGCTCTCGAAGCAGGATAATAATAATATCTACGGTTATCGTGGAGATCAGGCCGATTTTCACACTTTTCTTCACTCTTGCGTAGGCTTCATCTTGCTTTCCTGCCCCGACAAAGCGTCCTGTCAGAATCGATGTTCCGAGCGATACAGCCATACTAAATAAGTAGATATAATTAGAAATCTGGGCTGCATACTGCCGTGTAGCAAGTGACTCTGTTCCGAGATAAGTCACATAATACAGAAAGACGAGCTGACACATTTGATACGTAATTTGTTCAAAGGCAGAAGGAATACCGATATTCAGTATTTTTTTTACATAATCTTTGGAGATCGTGAAATAATGTCTCCATTCGATCCTTACGGCCATAACTTTATAAAGTAACCAAATAAAAATGGCGACACAGACCAGTCGGCTGACTACGGTCGAGATGGCTGCTCCTTTTACCCCCATCGGACTGAATCCAAAATGACCAAAGATGAGTGCGTAGTTACCAACTAAATGAAGGAGGTTCATGACAAGCGATACAAGCATCGTTTGTTTGGTGAAACCATAGGTACGAATAATTGCGGACATAATATTAATCAAGGCTTGTAAGAAAATACCCCCGCCGACAATTGTTATGTAGGTATTCCCGAGTTCCAGGATTTCGCCATGAAGATTCATGAGCTGTAAAATATGTCGACCGCTGAACACAAAAATAACACTAATGAGGAGTCCGACACATAAGTTAAGTGTAATCGCTACGGCGGATACGCGAGATGCTTCCGCAAGTTTTCTCGAACCGATATACTGAGCTACCACAATGGCTGCTCCATTCCCAATCACTTCAAGAATGAGGATGGCAATCGATACAATCTGATTGGACGTACCTACTGCAGATACCGCCTCATCGGATACAGCACTGATCATAAAGGTATCCACGGTACCCATCAGCATAAATAACATAATTTCTAAAAAGATAGGCCAGGTTAATGAAAAAAGATTGAGATTTTCTGTCTTAAGAACACGCCCGTCGGCTTCTGTTGTCATAGATTCACCTTCAGCTTAATAGTAAATGTTTATATTTTCATAAAATTACGTAAATTTTTCTGAAACAAACCGTATCTTAGCATAAAATTTTCATATATGCACGATAATTTACCATCTTTTTTAAGCATGCCTAAAGAAGATAAGCAACCTTATCGTCTTGTTCCTTGTCCCATATATTTTCTTAATAGGGTTTAGTTCTCTCCCTGGGTGGTTATTTCTGAATAAAAGCACTTATAGATTGCGGCAGTCTGTCATCACGCAAACCACATCCTTTATGGTGTGCTGTTGTAAGAGAACGATACTAATGAGAGGGGGCGGTCGTATGATAAAACGCAATCATACTATGATGCAGTTCTTTGAATGGCATGTAGAAGCAGATGGAGCACACTGGAAACGCCTGTCAGAAAGAGCTCCTGAGTTAAAGAAAAAAGGAATCGATTCCGTATGGATCCCTCCTGTCACCAAAGGCAGTTCACCTGAGGATACAGGCTATGGAGTATATGATCTCTATGATTTAGGAGAGTTTGACCAAAAAGGTACGGTGAAAACCAAATATGGTTCGAAAGAAGAACTTTTAGCAGCCATGGGAATCTGTACTCAAAATGGGGTTGCCGTATACGTAGACCTTGTGATGAACCATAAAGCAGGGGCAGATGAGACCGAACGATTCCAAGTCATTGAGGTCGATCCGAACAATCGTACCAAGGATATCTCCAAGCCATTTGAAATAGAGGGATGGACGAAATTTGATTTCCCTGGCCGTGGTAATACCTACTCCTCATTTAAATGGAACCATACTCACTTTAATGGAACAGACTACGATGCAGCCGAAGACCGAACTGGTATTTTCCGAATAGCGACTAACGAAGAAGGCTGGGACGAGAATGTAGATGATGAATTTGGAAATTATGATTACCTGATGTTCGCTAACATTGATTATAGAAAACCAGAAGTTCGCGAAGAGATGATTAACTGGGGCAAATGGATGATTGATACCCTCCAGTGTAATGGATTCCGTCTGGATGCGATTAAACATATCAATCATGAATTTGTTAAACAGTTTGCCAAGGAGATGATTAAGAAAAGAGGGCAGGATTTCTATATTGTAGGTGAGTTCTGGAAACCGGATCTTGCTTCCTGCCAAAAATTCCTTGATACTGTCGATTATCAAATAGATCTCTTTGATGTTTCACTCCATTATAAACTTCACGAAGCTTCGCTTGCGGGTAAAGCTTTTGATCTAACTACGATTTTTAATGATACGCTTGTACAAACCCACCCCACCCATGCGGTTACCTTTGTTGATAACCATGATTCTCAGCCCGGAGAAGCGCTCGAGTCTTGGATTGACGACTGGTTTAAACAAAGTGCATATGCACTGATCTTACTTCGTCAGGGCGGATACCCATGTGTGTTCTACGGAGATTACTACGGTATTGGCGGAGAAAATCCGATTCCTCCGAAGCAAGCAGCCCTTGACCCTCTGCTAGCCGCAAGATACCATCACGCCTACGGCGACCAAATCGATTATTTCGACCATCCGAATACCATTGGCTGGGTAAGATGCGGTATCGCTGAAATTCCTCACTCCGGCTGTGCCGTCATTATCGGTAACGGCGAGAATGGAGAAAAGCGGATGTGTGTCGGTAAAGAACGTGCGGGGCAGACTTGGTATGATATTACAGGTAACCAAGAACAGACGTTTACAATTGAAGAAGATGGCTGTGCTAACTTTACCGTCAAAGGCGGAAGTGTCTCGGTCTGGGTGGAACAAGTTGAAGATCAGGAATCAGACGATCAGAAGCAAGAGGCACAAGCTTAAAAATATGGCATAAAAAGAGGCAGACCTTTGATAGGCCTGCCTCTTTCTTTCCTTATTCGTTCAGTTTGAGCTCAGGATCAATAAGATCCGCCGCTGCTGTATTTTCATCCATCCAATTATCGACGATTTCCTGTGCCTCTGCTAAACCTTGATCACTTAGCATGTAGTACCAGCCATACTTGTTATTCTCACCTTCACCCTTCAGCATGTAACTGCTCATCTGGGGAACGGATCCTTTCTCATACAATAGTTCCGCTAGATCAATAATAAAATCAGAAGTCATGTCTGTCTTCATATTGGAACTCGCTATATCGATTAACTGCGGAATCTTCGTAATATTACCGAGCGATAATGCTCTCTCTGTTGCTTGCTTGATAAAAATCCGCTGGCGCTCTGTCCGCTTATAATCCGAATCCTCACGATAACGCACATAATTTAGGGCATCTGCACCGTCATAGATTGGTTTGTTCGGCTCAATTCGGAGCTTTATGTGGATTCTTTGTTTGTTCTCAATAACTTCGGTGATTGGCAGCTTCACACCGCCAAGCGCATCGACTACTTCTACCAGCGCTTTGAAATTCACTTTTGCATAATAATCGACATCTGTCTGAAGCAGCTGTTCCACTGTCTCTACGCTCATTTTTGTTCCTCCATAAGCGTAAGCTGCATTGACTTTATCTCTCTTATCTCGTCCTACAATCGGAACATACGAATCGCGAGGGATCGACATTAATAACATTCGGTGCTCTTCCGGGCGGAATACCGCATAGATCATCGTATCTGATCTTCCGACATCGCCTTCTCTTTCATCTACACCGAGCAGCAGCATACTGAATGGTTTTGTCAGCTCGTCCTGCTTTTCTTCATCCCCTGCAGGACCTGTCACCTGAATCGGCTCGTATGCATTATCAATGTGGCCTTTTACTGTATCCTCCAAAAACAGCTGAAATGCTACAGCAACAAGTTCTTTACGGAATGCAAACCCCATCGTTCCTATAAGCAAGAGAATGATCGCTGTAATAATCAGCGGTTTCTTTGATTTCGGTTTCTTCGTTTTTTTGTTCTGGTGTCGTTTACTCCGCGTCAGCGGGTATTCTTCCTGGTCACTCATGTGCTTCTCCTCTCTGCACTCTTTTTCTTTTTTTCGACAGATTCAAGCTATAATTTCAGACTACGGTTGCTTTTGTTTAATTAAAAATTATGTACAGTTCTGCTTACAAAGGGATAACGCAATTACTATACTACAAGTTTCCATAATAAGGAATATCAATTTGGTGACAATGTCGAAATCTTGCTTTCCTATTCCAAAATACTGCTCTATATGCCAAGGAAGCCTATAATAAGAAATGAAGCGGAGGTGTAGAGTAGATGCGGGAACAAAGTGAACTTTTTGAAAAGGTGTATCAGGCTGTATTAGAGCGCAGTGATCGATACGACGGAATCTACTATACAGCGATTCGGACAACGGGAATCTACTGCCGCCCTTCTTGCCGCTCTAAGACGCCAAAACCGGAAAACGTAACAATTTACTCGGCCGCAAAAGCAGCAGAGCGAGACGGTTATCGTGCCTGCAAACGATGTCAGCCAGACATCAAAGAACTGCACAATCCGGATAAGGAGATCTCGGAGCGCGTCACATCCTATATCGATCACCATTACTCAGAGTCTGTGAGCTTAAACCGTTTGGCAGATGAGATCAAAGTTAGCCCCTATCATCTTCAAAGAGTATGTAAAAGAGTAACCGGGCTGACCCCCGCAGCATATTTGCAGAAAGTACGACTGGAAAAAGCAAAAGAGGAACTCCTAAGAAGCGACCTGGAAATTAGAGAAATCGCTGTCCTTATCGGGTATAAAAGCACCTCTCACTTCATTGCTGTCTTTCAGAAAGAAATCGGTCAAACACCGCAGCATTACCGACAATCGAGCGAAAGAAGGGATACACCGTGACCCCTGTCTATTGGACGAAGGTTCAACATGATTTGTTACAAAATCAATGTTTATATCTAGCAGCAACCGAACAAGGAATCTGTAAAATCACCTGGCCGTCAGAGAACTGGGAGGCATTCGAGTCCTGGATTTATCGTCACATCCCAGATGCTGCACTGCTTAAGGATGAACAGCAGCTTGAACCTTATAGAAAACAGCTTACAGAGTATTTGAGTGGAGAAAGATCAGAGTTCTCTGTACCCCTTGATCTTCGCGGAACTGCTTTTCAAACGGAAATATGGAATGCACTACAGCAGATTCCTTATGGAGAAACACGCAGCTATTCCGATATCGCAAATCATGTCGGCAGAGCGCAGGCGGTCCGTGCTGTTGGCACAGCGAATGGAGCGAATCCCATTCCCATGCTGGTTCCTTGTCACCGGGTTATCGGTAAGAACAAGAACCTCACCGGATTTCGCGGAGGACTCCATTTCAAGGAAGCACTTCTTACACTGGAGGGATATCATGACTACACCCGAAAAGGACATGCCCGTTTTGAATTCTAACGATCCCCATATAGGGGCGGAAATATTAGCAAATCACATAGAAACTGAACGAAAACTTACCTTGCCTGAACCTTTTAATTACTCAGAAGTTCTCTATTACTTGAACCGTTCTACACTCGAATGCCTGCATGAAGTGGAAGAAGAACGAATCTACAAATCACTGGATATACAGGGCAGACCCATTCCAATAGAAATTCGTTATGAGGCATTATCCCATGCTCTATGTATCCGCTGCCTATGTGCAGAACCGGTCTCTGCAGAAGAATGGAGTCTCATCTTCCTTTTTATAGAAGAATGGTTTGATCTTCGGAGAGATCTTGTTCCTTTCTATCAACTGGCTGAGGATGACCCCCTGCTCGGTCCACTGGTTCAATCTTTGAATGGACTCCGAATTATCGGAGTTCCTGATCTTTTTGAAGCTCTGTGCTGGGCTATTATAGGACAACAGATTAACCTTACCTTTGCCTATACGCTGAAGAAACGGCTCGTTGAGAATTTCGGGGAGACTTATGAGTGCAATGGAAGAACCTATTACCGTTTCCCTTCGCCGTCGGCATTACTTGGTAGTAACACCCTGGCCACTCTTAGAGAACTGCAATTTACTACCAAGAAGGCAGAATATATGGTGGATATCGCTGGGCGGGTCGTGCGTGGAGAATTACAAAAAGAAACACTGCTGGCTTCGGGATATGAGGCAGCGGAAGAGACACTGCTTCGCATCAGAGGGATTGGTCCATGGAGTGCACATTATGTTATGATGCGCTGTTTGCGTAATCCAGCCGCATTTCCCATAGGAGACGCAGGACTGCATGCAGCTCTGAAGAAACAACTTGGTCTGTCCGTTAAGCCCACTCCAGCTGAGATTAAATCTATTTTCGAACCTTGGAAAGGTTACGAAGCCTATGCTGTATTCTATTTATGGCGAAGCCTTACGTTATCGTGAGTACAAGAAGAGCGCAGCGGGATTTACCTGCTGCGCTCTTTTTTATCATAATTCCATATCCATGTGGAGCTTATAGCTTGATTCTGCTTCTCATATTCGTTTGTTATTTAGTCCATATGAGAGCCGCCGTTGATGTCTATTTCCTCTCCAGTAATGTAGGATGCCTCTTTGGAGGCAAGGAAGGCAATAGCTGAAGCAATTTCCTCGGTTTCGCCTGGGCGGCCCATAGGAATAGTCGCGATGACGCCGTTCGCTGTATTTTGGTCAAGTGATTTCCAGATATCTGTGTTTACGAGCCCGGGTGCAATACAATTTACTGTAATACCATCTGTAGCCACTTCACGGGCAAGGTTTTTAGAGAAACCTAGTACTGCCGCCTTTGATGCAGAATAGTGCGCTCCACCGAAGACGCCGCCGCCACGCTTAGCCGATACAGAAGACAAACTAATAATTCGACCGTATTTTTGTTTTTTCATCGGTTCCAACACAGCTTGAGTACACAAGAACAATCCGAACATATTTACATTAAATACCCGTGTTACATCCTCTAGGGTCATTTCTGCTACAGTCGCCTTCTGAGATATGCCTGCATTATTGACCAAGATATCTATTCGTCCAAATGCCTCAAGAACCTTCTCCACCATTGCTTGATTCGATTCTTGGCTAGTCACGTTTAACTCTACGCCGATCGCTTCTCCGCCTTCGGCACGGATAGCATCAACCGTATCCTGAATTCCCTCCTGGTTGATATCGGCAATGACAAGCTTTGCCCCCTGTTCAGCCAAAGTCAACGCAATGGTGCGTCCAATTCCCCGCTTGCTTCCACTTCCTGTGACAATCGCAACTCTATTGTTTAATTCAAACATGCTAGAACACTCCTTCTAATTGGATGGTTGGGATATATGATCAGATTTCGAGCAGCATTTCAGGATTAGCGAGTACCTTTCAACAGGGAATGTGCCGTGGCAACGATATTTTCGATTGTAATACCGTTCATTTCCATTAATTTTTCATATGGTGCAGATTCTCCGAACCGGTCCTGAACACCAATTCTGCGTACGACAGCTCCGCCTTCTTCGGCCACAACTTCACTCACTGCACTTCCTAAGCCATTGAGAATATTATGATCCTCTACTGTGATGATTCGTCCGGTGCTCAGGCAATCCATAACAGCCTCGCGATCGAGAGGTTTAATGGTATGGAAGTCAAGTAACTTAACGGAGACGCCCTCATTTTCTAGTAATTGCGACGCTTTCAAGGCAAGATGAACGGTATCGCCATTAGCAATAATGGCAATATCTTTGCCGTCCTTCAGTTTTTTAGCTTTACCTATCTCAAACTCTTCATCTTCTCCGTAAATGACGGGAACTGTGTCACGCGTAAACCGAAGATATACCGGGCCATAATGCTCTGCTGCTTTGGCAACCAGCTTGCGCGTTGAAGCATAGTCAGCAGCCATAATAACGGTCATGTTTGGAATGGTGCGAAGCACGCCCATATCCTCAATTGCCTGATGACTTCCGCCATCATTAGCCGGAGTCAATCCACCATGAGAGCAGGCAATTTTCACATTCAGATGAGGATAGCAGACTTCCTGCCGAATCTGTTCAAGCATTCGTAGTGAGCCAAATACGGCGTACGTACTGATAAATGGTATTTTTCCTGTTGTTGCCAAACCGGCCGCCAGTCCGGCCGCGTTTTGCTCAGCAATACCAACATTGATATGTTGATTAGGGAGCTGTTTAGCAAACTCGGTTGTCTTGCATGATTTACCAATATCGATATCAACAACGTAGATGTCCTTGTTCTTTTTACCAAGCTCAACAATCTCATGTCCAAAACCCTCACGTGTCGCAATTTTTTTCTCGGCTACATTACTTTGTTGTATGCTCATCATTTTAGACCTCCCGCAATTTCTTCTAAAGCTTGCAAGTATTCAGCTTCCTTAGGAGCAACTCCATGCCAGTTACATACATCTTCCATAAATGAAACCCCTCTGCCCTTAACCGTATTGCACACGATGCATATTGGTTTTCCATGCTGAATACCTCGAATTTCATCCAATGTATCTACAATCTGTTGCATGTCATGTCCATCAATCCTTCTGGTATCAAAGCCAAAGGCCTTAAATTTCAATTCCAGATCCAGGTTCGGCATGATCTCATCGCAAGTCCCGTCGATCTGCAAGTTATTGTCATCAACGAAAACGATTAGATTATCAAGTTGATACTTGTTCGCAGTTTGAGCTGCTTCCCAAATCTGTCCTTCCTGACACTCGCCATCCCCTAACATAGCGAACACCCGATATGCTTTTCCGTCTCTCTTACCCGCAATGGCCATCCCTACTGCACAAGAGAGACCTTGACCCAAAGATCCTGTCGAGATGTCGATTCCCGGACATTTTTTCATGTCAGGGTGCCCTTGAAATGGAGAACCGTATTGTCTTAGCGTATGCACTTTCTCAAATGGAACGTATCCCCGATGAAGCAATGCTGCATATTGGATCGGGCATACATGTCCTTTGGATAACACAAAGCGATCACGGTCTTCCCACTTCGGATTTGCTGGGTCAAGGTTCATTTCTTTAAAATACAAGGCAGTAATGATATCGGCTGCGGATAGTGAACCACCAGGGTGGCCCGACTGTGCTTCATGAATCATAGTAATTGCCGTTTGTCTCAACTGGATTGCTTTTTGTTTAAGTTCTTCAATAGTCGTTTGGTACATTATGCTCACCTCATGTATCGTATTGTTGGTATTTTTGTATACTTGTTAACTTGTATCCTAAGTTGTTGTAAAAAAAACGAGTTCTTCTCTCAGAGACATACTCGTTTCTTGACCCATTAACCGATTTTGCTCGAATTCGTATACTCCAATGTTCTTCCCGGACTGACTTTCTGACTTTTGCCGGTTTGTTTAACAAGGAAAATGATAACGATCGCACTTATGATCATACTAATTCCAAGGGCGATCATCCCCAGATTATGATTACCCGTCATATCATTGACATATCCTACAAAATAGGGGCCGAAGAAACCGCCCAAATTGCCAATACTGTTGATCATTGCAATCGCACCGCCTGCCGCTGCGCCCGTCAGGAATGATGGCGGAATTGCCCAGAATGGAGAGTAAGCTCCAAATGTTCCGCATAGACTGATGGTCAGAAGTATAAACGCACCAACCAAACTAAAATCTGCTACATACACACTTGCAATCATTGCTATTGCACTAATCGTCACACAACCTGCTACATGGAATTTACGCTCGTTTTGTTTGTCTGAGCTTTTTCCTACAAGATACATGACCACCATTGCACACAGATACATAAGCCCAAGCAGCCAGCCAATACTTTGTAAGGACCACCCTATCGATTCGGTCAATCCTCTCGATATCGTTGGCAAGAACATGTTGATGCCATAATAGCCAAACATCCAGAAGAAGTATCCAAGCGCCAGAATGAGTACATCTTTATCACGCAATACTTGAAGGAACGTAGGCTTTTTGTTCTTTTGCTTTTCAAGTGCCTCTTTGTGAGTCACATCCAGCAGCCAGGTCTTCTCTGGTTCCGTCAACCAGTTAGCATCCTCGATGCGGTCTGTTAGATAGAAGTAACAGATAATACCGAGAAGAATTGCTGGAATCGCTTCCAAAATAAACAACCACTGCCAACCAGCTAAACCAAACCAGTCAATCTGTAACAAGAATGTTGATAATGGTGATCCGATAGCGTTCGCTGCGGGAATAGCGATCATGAACCCTGCAATTGCTTTGGCATGATGCTTGGATTGATAAAAACCACTTAGGTAATGCACCATGCAAGGATAAAAGCTGGCTTCCGCCACACCGAGTAAAAAGCGAACGATATAAAATTGGATCGGCGTCTGAATAAATGCCATGATGATGGCGATAATCCCCCATGAAACCATGATTCTGCTAATCCAGCGTCTAGCACCAATCTTGGTCATCATTGCACTACCCGGTACCTCAAGCAGGAAATAACCGAGAAAGAAAATGCCTGCCCCAAACCCATACACAGCCTCGGAGAATCCAAGGTCTTCATTCATTCGCAATGCTGCAAACCCGATATTGACCCGATCCAAAATTGAAATCGCAAAGCACAAAAACAAAAATGGGATCAATCGCAAAGTTACTTTGCGAACCGTAGACTTCTCCAGTTGACTTAGATCCATATGAATATCCCCCTAGTAAACGGAATTCTAACTATTAAAAGTTTAAGCGCTTACAATTTCAAATAAAAAATATCACTTAAAACATAAACCTTGGAGATGAAGGGCTTTCAATATTACCTAGAATGTTATACACCGCCTGTCCATTTGTATTCTTGTTAACTTGTATCCTAAGTTTTCTATACTGAATATAACAAGTTCATTTTTAATTGTCAATAACTTGTTTTTTTTGTTGCGGATGGATTAAAACCAATAAATAATCCCTATGCTGCGTGGATGCATAGGGATTATTATTAGTCTTTCCAATAGCGATTAAACAGATTTTGCATATGTTGAGTCATCAACTCGGATGCTTTATCTGCCTGTTTTTTCTCAATAGCATCAATAATTTCTTTGTGTTCGAGAAAATTGGTATCTCGGTAATCGGGACGAGTGACTGTGCGGTCTCGAATGAATCTCCACATTTCCTGTTGCTTCATAGCTTGGATGATCACAGTGATGAACTGAATGAAAAGATCGTTATGAGAAGCTCTAGCAATCTCCATATGCAAGCGTTCATCGGTCTCCGGCACATAATGTCCAGCTTCTGTCTCTAACTCCATCTGTTTAATGGTTTTCCGAAGAAGCCCAATCTCGTCAGAAGTCGCTCTTTGAGCTGCCAAACTGGCAATAAGCGGTTCGATGTTCATTCTCGCTTCCACAATATCCTCTGGAGAAACTGAGTTGATTAACGATTCATCTGCAAGTACCTCTTCTTGAACCTTCGTGTTTTTAACGTAGACACCTTCTCCCTGTCTGGAGTAGATGTAGCCCTTCATTTCAAGTGCACTTAGTGCCTGTCTAATAGGAGCACGACTTACACCGAACTGTGCGCATAATTCACGTTCTGTCGGCAGCTTGTCCCCTAACTGTAAGGTTCCTGATTGTATTTCAGAGAGAATCTGATCGTAAATTTGAATATACAGTTTGTTGCTTGATACCCGATTGAATTGTATTGCAATCACATCCCCTTGGTGGATTCACTCGTTTGATCGCTAAAAACTTTCTATCTCTAATCATTATATAAATTAGGAACTTGTTAGACAACATGATTATCATACAAATGCAGTCTACCCAAGTAAAAATACATAGTTTTGACAATGTTTTTCACTCAATTCCTCTAACAATGAAGTTTTTGTAGGTAGCTGAAGAGACACTGCTTCGCATCAGAGGGATTGGTCCATGGAGTGCACATTATGTTATGATGCGCTGTTTGCGTAATCCAGCTGAGATTAGAGCCATTTTCGATCCTTGGAAAGGTTACGAAGCCTATGCTGTATTCTATTTATGGCGAAGCCTTACGTTATCGTAAATACAAGAAGAGCGCAGCGGGATTTACCTGCTGCGCTCTCTTTGATCTAGATAGACCTTCTCTTCAATCGGAAGTATGCTGTCAATCCTTCATTACAGGTAAAGCTCCACAACACCGCAGCTCGGAAATATAACCTTATGCTTGAACTACAGAAGCAAGCTTATTCACAATGCCGCTCCATCCTCGGTCCATGCGGTCACGAACAATATGATGTTCTTCTCCAAATGAAGTTTTCTCTCCAGCCTTCCAGCCGCCATGGATTAAAGTAAATTCTGTCTGCTCTTCCTTCTCTTCTAACTTGAAAGTGAGCAGCCAATCTTTATCCCAAGTAAAACTCAGCGTATTCGGCGGATCTAACTCCGTTACTTTACATTTCGATTTACCAAAAGGCCCTGCTTCAAGAATAAATTCATGACCAAGCACAGGTTCAAAGGTACTTGGCATAAACCACTGTGCGATTCCCTCTGCTGTAGAGATCTGTTTCCACACCTTCTCCATGGGTGCATCCAGCAGAATGGTTTTTCTAATTTCGGGCAATGATGTTGTCATAAGTCGCTCCTTTTACAAATAGGTTTATCGTTTACTAGTAAAGAATGCGGCAATTATAGCACCTTTTGGTTGCACGTCAATGGAATCTCAAGTGGTTTTCTAATATTGTGCAACCCCTTTTCCAGATTTATGCATGAGGGCAGGGTTCGTGATAAACTACATCTATAAAAGTGAACTACATAGGAGCTGATGTAACGTGAAAAAGGACTTAATTAAAAGACTAACGAGCTATGTACGTGTGGACACCCAGTCGGATGAGAACAGTGAGACTTGCCCTACAACTCCAGGACAGCTCGAACTTGGACGCAAACTGGTAGAAGAGCTGCACTCCATCGGCATGCAAGAGATAAGTATGGATGATAACGGTTATGTGATGGCCACACTTCCTTCTAACACGGACCATGATGTTCCTGTGATTGGATTTCTTGCTCACCTGGATACAGCCACTGACTTTACAGGAAAGAACGTAAACCCTCAAATTATAGAGCAGTATGATGGCGGAGATATTACGCTGAACGAGGAACAACAGATTATTATGTCTCTAAAAGATTTCCCAGAGCTTGCAGGTTATAAAGGTCATACGCTAATCACAACGGATGGAACGACTCTCCTTGGTGCAGATAACAAAGCAGGAATTGCCGAAATTATGACTGCCATGGAATACCTGATTACTCACCCAGAGATTAAACACGGGAAGATCCGGGTTGCTTTTACACCCGATGAAGAGATCGGCCGCGGGCCGGAGCGTTTTGATGTAGGGGCATTTGGTGCAAAATATGCCTACACCGTTGATGGAGGGCCGCTTGGTGAACTGGAGTATGAGAGTTTTAATGCCGCAGCTGCCAAAATTATTTTCAAAGGCAAAAATGTCCACCCAGGGACTGCGAAAAATAAAATGGTGAACTCCGCCAAAATCGCAATGGAGTTTCACGCAAGACTTCCTATTCAAGAAGCACCGGAATTTACGGACGGGTATGAAGGATTCTACCACTTGTCTTCTGTTAAAGGAGATGTAGAAGAAACCGAACTGAATTATATTATTCGTGATTTCGATCGAGACCAATTTGAAGCACGGAAAGCGAATCTGGAGCAGATCGCCAGAATCCTTCAGGCTGCCTACGGCGAGGAGCGAATCCAGCTCCAGATCCGTGACCAATATTTCAATATGCGCGAAAAAATTGAGCCCGTGAAATTTATTGTGGATATTGCCGGAGAAGCCATGAAACAGCTCGATATTGAACCTCATATTGTACCGATTCGCGGGGGAACCGATGGTTCTCAATTATCTTACATGGGACTGCCGACACCGAATATTTTTACAGGCGGAGAGAACTTTCATGGACGTTATGAATATGTATCCGTAGATCATATGGAGAAAGCCACTCAGGTCATTATTGGAATTGTTCAGCTGTTTGAGCAGCGCGGAGAATAAACGGATTTGATGGATTTAAAAAAAGGGCGATAGATTACCTGTTCGAGGTAATTCATCGCCCTTTTTATGGTTTTTTGTCCACTAGAAGAAAGTCATTGCCTGTGTGAATGCTCAAGCATCCGCCCTTCTTTCTCAAAAATCGCATGATTCTCCAAGAAAAGACGCTGCGCTGGCACTGCAAGTTTAACGCCTTCTTCTTCCAGGATTCGCAAGATTTCAAAGTTGATGGATTCAAGCACTTTCATGTGCCTGCTTGTTCATCGTTGTCATAAGAGAATACTGGACCTATTGTAACAAAAGACATCACCCATCACATCTATATAGCTATATTTACATATAAATAAAAAGACAAGCAGGGTCGCTGCAGAAGCAGCTATTCCGCTTGTCTAGAATAGACGTATATTTGTTACATTTACCTTACATTTTGCGATCCCAGAAACGATGCGCAGCTACAGCTTCCACAAATTTGTTCTCAAAACCGGAAAGCTCTTCCGTAGACCGAGCCGTCACAATCCCTGGTACACGCAGGTCTTCTATTGCCAGCGACTGCTGTAGGAAAGCTACCCCTTCATTCACGGCACCGATCGGTTTAAAGTGCTTGTATGCTTCGCGCACAAATTCTTTTGCATCAGGTTCAGAGGCAATAAGATTCACGCCCTCTTTTCCACCCGCAATATAAATGGCGTCGAATAATAAAGAATCGCTGGTGAGGAAAGTATGCAGTGCCTCAATGCTTTGTCCACCTTGTCCGCTGATAGGACCAAGTCGGTCACTAACCACCTCTGGCATGGCACCTGCTTCCTTCAGCGCTTCTATAACTTTGGTTGTTGCCTGATCGAAACCTTCTCCTGCAATGATCGCAACCTTACGAGTCTTCGCACTGAAAATCGTATTCATCATGCTGAGTGCCGGAGAATCGGTTGGAACCGGGTCCTTAGTTGCTTCTCCTGCTTCCGGAAGCTGTACACCGATCTTCGGCGCAACACTCGCTGCAAGAGCAGTGTCGATATTCATCAGCAGATTTACTACCGATTGACGCACTTCCTTGCGCTGAACTTTTCCAAGCTCAAATTGGAACGCAGTAATAATATGCTTTTTCTCCACTTCCGACATGCTGTTCCAGAACAATTTGGCCTGGCTGTAGAAGTCTTTGAAACTTTCACTTCTTGCCTGTACTTTTCGGCCATCGACCCTCTCGGTATAATGTTCATAACCGCCCTCGCTAGGTGCAGCCGTAGAAGGACTGTTACCGGCCATTCCGTTACGGTGATAGCTGACCGGGCCGCGGTTAATTGTCATGCGGTGCATACCGTCACGCTGGTTATTGTGTACGGGAGCAATCGAACGGTTAATAGGAATTTCGGCAAAGTTTGGCCCGCCAAGTCTCGTAAGCTGTGTATCTGTATACGAGAATAGACGACCTTGAAGCAATGGATCATTGGAAAAATCAATACCTGGAACAACATGCCCAGGATGGAAGGCCACCTGCTCTGTCTCGCTGAAGAAATTATCAGTGTTTCGATTCAGCGTCATTTTACCTACTTTACGAACAGGTACGAGTTCTTCTGGCCATAGCTTAGTGGGATCAAGGATATCAAAATCGAAACTAAACTCATCCTCTTCCTTAATAACTTGAAGCCCAAACTCAAACTCTGGATAATTACCGGACTCAATCGCATCCCATAGATCGCGGCGATGGAAGTCAGGGTCTTTACCCGCAATCTTCTGAGTCTCATCCCAGACAAGGGAGTGAACACCAAGCACTGGTTTCCAGTGGAACTTCACAAAATGGGCTTTTCCTTCGGCATTAATTAGTCTAAATGTATGTACACCAAAACCCTCCATCATCCGGAAACTGCGCGGCAAAGCACGATCGGACAGATGCCACAGCATCATATGAGCGCTCTCTGGGTTATTCGCTATGAAATCCCAAAATGTATCGTGAGCTGAAGCAGCCTGCGGAATTTCATTATGAGGTTCTGGTTTTACCGCATGAATGAAGTCCGGGAACTTAATCGCATCCTGAATGAAAAAGACAGGTATGTTGTTACCGACGATATCAACGACTCCTTCTTCGGTATAAAACTTCGTGGAGAATCCGCGCACATCTCGAACCGTATCTGCTGATCCGCGTGACCCTGCTACGGTTGAGAAACGGACAAAGACAGGAGTCTTTACACTTGGGTCTTGCAGAAAACCTGCTTTAGTGAGCTCAGTAAGCGGCTCATAGACTTGAAAATACCCATGGGCACCGAAACCGCGGGCATGCACGACCCGTTCTGGAATCCGCTCATGGTCAAAATGCGTCATTTTCTCACGAAAATGAAAATCTTCCATTAGCGTCGGTCCACGCTCTCCTGCTTTCAGCGAAAACTCATCTTCAGACACCTTAAGCCCTTGGTTGGTCGTTAACTTCTGTCCGTCATTATCTACTCGGAATGAATCGAGCTGCTCGTCTTTCGCATCTTTTTTCACGTTCATATCTTTCTCACTCATTCTTATCACTCCTCTTCGTTTTCGCTCCTTAATCAGTAACTAACAACGAATCTACCGAAAAAAAATAGTAACTTTGCATTATTAGTGTAAGTACCCTTCATCACATCGAATTAAACGCTTGTCCAGAATCAAATCTGATTGTTGCCTCGTGGAAACGTTCCATCTTCTATTATGTATACAAAATAAAGAAGCCGGTCGCGGTTGAAATAACAATCCTGCGCCCGGCTTCTCTTACCCAATTCCTAGTTTATTTCACTTCAACACGAATGACTTCACTTCTTACCTGTCCATGGCTGTTAGACAGTTCAATCTGATATTCGTATACGCCGGCTGCCTTGCCTGTAATCTCAGTGTAGGCTGTCTGTGCATCAGGCGTCACTGCTGCTAATTCCTGTGTATCGACGAGTTCCCCATTCTCATACAGATTATAGAGGGTGCCGCTTGTTCCCCACCACATGTTCATCGTAATCCGGTACGCTCCGTCTTGATCCCAGTTATCGCTTGATATACTAGGCTTACTCGGAGCTGCATCTTTTACCGTTACCGTGTGAGGAGTACTTTGTGTTGTTCCGTGTGCGTTTATCAGTTCTGCCGTGTACACGTACGTACCATTATCTCTTCCTGCCAGTGGAACATGAACACTTTGTGCATCAGGTGTACTATCAGATAAAAGCTCTGTATGGATCAGCTTCCCGTTCTCATACAGTTTATATCTGGTTCCATTCTCACCCCACCACATATTCATAGAGATCGTGTATTCTCCATCCAAAAGACCATTACTGTGTCCGTTATTATCGGAAAGCACAGGAATCCCCGGCTTTCCTTTTGCTGATCCCTGATCCTCAGCACCCGTATAACGAATGTTTGGAGCCGCAGGCATCTCCATTCCTGCTCCTAAATAGAAGCCTGTATGTGGAGGCTGATTATAAGCAACATTCTGCCATGCAACACCTAAGCGGTAGATTGGATCATGCATTAACGTACGAATACGATAGTCCGATTCATCTGTTGTTGTATAAATCCGAAGCTCTGTGCTGTCCTCCGAACGCCAGATAACTTCTTCACGCCAGTCTCCCAAAAGATCCGCTTGTAAACTTGGATTCGCTTTTGTGGAGTTGTTCGACGCAGCGCCTGTTGCTGTGAGTAAATTGATCGTTTTTTGATTTTTGTAATCCCATTTATCGATTCGGATATCATCTTGCAGCTCTCTTAGCAGATCGCCGTCCCACCAGATCCCAAAGTTTGTCGATGAAGGGATTTTAGATGATATTTTCTCCCCTTTAATCGAATACAAACCGCTTAGCGGAATATGCTCTGCGTTCGTAATCGTAGCAGACCATACTTCTTCTCCTGGGTAATTCGGATCAATATCGGCTGACATCCCTCTGCCTACATCAATTCCGAGAGGTACTCCCCATAGAATATCACCTGTATTTGCATCACGTACTTCCATGCCGTATTTCGCATTTTTGTCTTCATGAACACTAAAGATTTCAAGACCTTCACGCTGAGGATCGAGATCACCAAAATGCATAGCATCGCCGTGACCGAGTCTTGTATTGTGAAGCGGAGTACCGTCATCATCAATGGCAATGGCACCAAACAGGATTTCGTCTTTGCCATCGTTATCTACGTCACCGACCGACAGGTTATGATTCCCCTGTCCTGCATAGCTGCTAAGACCTTCATCATTCGTGTCAAAACGCCAGCGTTTGGTCAGCTCCCCGCCTCTGAAATCATAAGCAGCAAGCACGGTTCTTGTATAATAACCTCTCGAGAAAACAAGGCTTGGATGCTCTCCATCCAGATAAGCAACTGCCGCAAGGAACCGGTCAACCCGGTTTCCGTATCCATCTCCCCACGAACTTACATCACCGCGAGGCGGATCATAAGGAACAGTGCTTAGTGCCTTACCCGTTGTTCCTTCAAATACAGTGAGGAATTCGTTTCCAAGAAGAACATATCCAGAGCTATTGCGATGATCGAGTGAACCATCTCCGATAACTACACCCGCACCGTCTTTGGTTCCGTCTGCTGTCTTCATCGCAACTTCCGCTTTCCCATCTCCATCAAAATCATAGACTAGGAACTGAGTATAATGTGCCCCTGCACGAATGTTAGGACCCATTTTAATACGCCATAGTTTTGTTCCGTCCATTTTATAAGCATCCAGATACACTTCGCCTGTGTAACCAGATTGTGAGTTATCCTTGCTGTTCGTTGGCGACCACATCATAACGATTTCATACTGGCCATCCCCGTCGAGATCACCTGCGCTCGCATCTCCTGCATAATAAGAGTAAGGCTGACCATCCTTGGTATAACCATCTGCTGGTTTATCGAGCGGGATGGATTTATATTGCTGCTGCCATACGGAGATTGGCTCCGTCGCTTTTTGTTTGACTCCACCTACTATTGGTTCAATCACGTATTTTGATTTATCCGTACCCCCTGCATCCACATAGTTGGTACGATCTGTAATCGGTTTGCTCGTAATGAGCTTGTTATCTCGGTAAATTTGAAAAGCGATGGAGTCCGGGTCCAGACCAAGCATTCTCCAGCTAATAAATATGCCGTCTTCTGTCTTGACTGCAACAGGTGCACGATCAAGGTTCTCCATTTGACGATACAACGTGGTTACCGCTTCGGTAACAAGCACCTCTGACAAATCCGAGATTCCTCCCGCATTTACAGCCGCCACTTTATAATAATAAGGTATTGTACTGAGAATGGTTTGATCTGTGTACTGTGCTTCTTTTGTTTTACCGATCAGATGGTAGACTCCATTCGCTTGATCCGAACGGTATACGTTATAGGAACGAGCCTTTGCGCTTGGTTCCCAAGTAAATGTAACCTCATTTTTATGAATAGAACTTACTTTTAAGCCCGTAGGAACGCCGGCTTTCTCTACAGAGGAATCAATCATGGAAACCTCTAGCGGTGTTGAAGCAACCGATTCAAGCCCTGCTGCATCCACTGCGGATACGGTGTAAGTATATTTCATACCAAAGTCCACGGTTTCATCTTTCCAAGTGAGTTCGGAAGTTTCCGCTAAAAATGATGGTTTCGCTTCTCCTTCTGCCTGACGATATACACGGTATAAGGCTGCACTATCCATGCCTTTCCACGCAATGTCCGCGGAAGGAACTTCACTCGCAAGATCTACTTTCACCAGTTCCAGACCCGTTGGTGCAAGCAGAAGAGGTGTAATCTCAATTCCGTTCACATGAGCGGTTTGTCCAGAGAAGATCATGTTGATCTGCCCATCTTGTACAGTTATAGGAGCATGCAGCTTCTCAGCAACATTCTCTTTGCCAGAACTTATTGTTCCATAGTCCTTCCCTTCAATGTTCACGTTCGTTCTTGTAGAACCAATCCAGTCTCCCGTATAGGATTTCACGGCATATGTACCGTTAGGAAGATCTACCTTAAATTCGTAAACACCGCCGAAATTAATAATAAAATCACGGCGAAGAGCATCTGTAGCCCCGCCTCGATCACGGTCTGCCAAAGCACCTTCATGAACGACAAGACCATAACCGCGTTCCTTGGTATACAGAATATTACGATTAATCTCCGTGTATCCTTCTGCTACCGGGGAGCCCGGAGGACCAAAATCATAGCGATAAGCAGCTGATTTGGTTCCAATCGTTACTTCTTCAGAAGGATCAGAGGAACCTTTGCCATTTACCGCAATAACATACGCTGTATATGCTTTTCCTTCGGAAAGACCAGCCAAGGAGAAGCTAGGCACGGTAGCAGTTCCTGCTAACTTATACGCAGATTCCGCATCTGTCTGAAGCTTGACGTAGATCCGGTAAATATCAGCACCCTCTACCGCATTCCATTTTAATAATGCACCGCTGTTACTGATGTTACCGGCGACAAGACCGGTTACAGCACTCGGTTTCGCATCCGGCAAGTCCTGCTCTTTTACATATTCCGATAGTGGGATATTCAGCTCTTTGATCGACTGAGCAACCATTCTAGCAAGCTGAATCGCTCCATACTCCTGGAAGTGTGTATTGTCTGCTGATCCATTCGGGAATGCTGCGTACACTCCTGGGTCGGTATACAAAAAGACCGATTTAGTCTCTTCTGGACCAATGGAATCATAGTAAGCTCGGCTCAGTGTACTAAGATCGATAAGTTTTGTATTTTCCTCTGCTGCTACCTCTTTCATTGCATTTACGTACTCAGGGAAACTCACATTGAATTTACCTGTATCTGCATTGAAATCTCTTCTTCCTACCGGTGTGACAAGAATCGGGGTTGCCCCGCGCTGTTCAGCACCGTGGATATAGGTTCTGAGAAACTCCTTATAATCAGCCGGCGATGCGTACCGTTCAGGAATCGAGATCGTTGCATCGTTATGACCGAATTGAATGAGGAAATAATCAGCCGGCTGAATGACTTTTAGAATATCATCAAGTCTGCCTTGATCAATAAAAGACTTCGTGCTTCGTCCACCAATAGATTGATTCTTAATCACAATCTCTTCCCCGAAGAAACGAGGGAGCATTTGTCCCCATCCAGCTTCCGGTTTCCAGTAGGGATCGTAAGTCTGCACTGTGGAATCTCCAGCGATATAGATTGCGGGATTACTGCCTGGTGTCCGGTCCGGCAGCCTTGTAATAACCAGTGCGCTCAGTTTAGCTGCAGAACCGGTGATGGCGAGATTCAGCTGACCATCCACCAGTGCAATAGAGAAATTCATCTCCAAAAATTCGCCTGCCCCTTTGGCAGTCAGCTGCACTTTTTGCATCCGCTCTGTACTTATCGCAATCTCTGAACCTTCCTCCTGATCTCCAGCAATAAGGGCTACGTCATAATCGCCATTAGGCAAATCAATCTGAAATATGCCGTTATCCACATGTGCATAATCAGAGCGAAGCGGGTCATCTCCTCCGCGGTCATGTACCGTCACTGTGGACAGATCTGTAAATCCATACCCTGTCTCTTGTGAATAAGATGACTGTGCACCGACTCCGATATAACCTTCCGCTACCGTTCCATTCCCGAAATCAAAGCGATATTCGCCTTCAGCAGCCATCTTCAGGTTAATCTCTGCATCATTCGTCTGTGGAGCCGCAGCATCGCGACCCGCATCCGCCTGCGTCTCATCCCCTTGCACTTCCTCCTCTACTCCTTCCTGACCTTCTTCTGCTCCTTCTTGTCCTTCTTCTATCCCTTCTTGCCCTGCTTGTGCATCCTCCTGTACTTCTTCTTGTACACCCTCGTCTACTTCATCTTGTATAGCCTCTGCCTTTACCGTCTGTCCACCCCATTCCATTGGCATTGCCATCGTTGACAGCACCATAAGAAAAACAAGAAAAATGATAAAAAATCGAGATTTGCCAGGATGGTGCTTCCTGCTCGCTTTCATGAAGATGCCTCCTTTGCATTCTAAATGTAACCCCTTTCATCGTAGCTTTAGATCACTTCTTTTAACATCAAAAAAACAGTGTATTTCGTGCATATATCAGTGTTCTTTATCCCAGGTATTGAACAAAAAAAGTGACGATTTCTATTCGAAATCGTCACTTTTTTATACTTCTCATCCTTTTATTACCTATTTAAATAGGGTAAGGTTATTAGAAAGTAATTTCTTTATATTTCGTTACAGAATCAATTTCATAACTCATTAAAATGATGAATTTGTAACTATATATAGACAAACAAAACCATTTTGATCTATATATACCCCGGATTAAAGCAACTAAAGGGATTATGAAATTGATTCTACATGCTGAGTTTATTCATAAAAGAGGTGATATAACGATGTTTTCCTTTTTGTTCACTTTGGTTGTTGCAGCCACATATATAGCCATCAGTCTAATAAAAGGGTACGACTATGATAGTAAACTGCTTACGATTTTTTCATCTGTCATTGCAGTTGCTTTCATTGGGACACAATATTTTCTTATGGGAATTGATTCTGTTCTTACAGCCGTTTTCTTGGCTCTAGCATTAACGGCAGTATTTGGTTATACAAGTACAGTTTATAGGAAGCAGCAAGGCCAAGTTAGAAAGCCATTAACCCCTTACTAGATCTTATTATGCGGAGCAGCCCCTATCGCTTTCATTGCCTTCTATGAACTGATTATGTTAAGAACGCCTCCAGCAGATGTTCCATGGCTTGAAATTGTGATTCGCATTACGCTTACTGTTGTCGTACCTATGTTTATCTTCCGTTACCTTGAAAAGCGAAAATCACATTCTGAATAAAGAAAAGACAGCATGTTATAGAAAGATCTTCTTCCCTGTCCTTGCACTCTCTAGAGCGTAAAAAACCATGGCTGCACTATGGATGTGATCCAACGCATCGGTTTCTGCCGGTCTATCTTCCTCTAGTGCGGTAAACATCTCATCTAGGCATCCATTATGCCCTTCCCTTCCGTTCCAACTTGCTTTTGCTTCCGTTCGGACAACCTCATGAAAGAACCCGTCACCAGCGTGTTCTTTCCTTTGCTCGCTATAAGGCATATGGATTCCGTCCCAGCGGGCAGTGCCCTCACTTCCCACCACTCGCCAGTCTGCTTCCCATGAGGTAGGCAGGCCGATGGCTGACCAAGACCCGCGATAGCTAAATACAGAACCATCACTCATTTCAAAAATGCAGATCGCAGAAGCGTTTCCCTGATACCAGGAGCCTTCTGCATTATATTCATGACAGTACACCGATACCGGATTTGCTCCCGTAATAAACCGGGCTTGGTCAAATGTATGAATCGCCATATCAATAATAAGCGGGCTGTCCATGACATCCCGAAACCCGCCAAACCGAGGCCCAAGGAAAAAGTCAGCGTGTATTGATCCTATTTTGCCAATAGCCCCTGATTGTAAATGGTCACGAAGTGCTCGAATTTGCTTGAGATAACGGCGGTTTTGCATCACAGCATATCGCTTACCCGTACGCTTACTGACCTCCACAATCTCGCGTGCATCTTCTAGAGATTCTGCCATGGGTTTCTCCCCAAATACATGGCATCCCGCCTCAAGCGCTGTAGTTACCACTGATTTATGACTTGAAGGTATCGTTACGTCAAATACTAGATTCGCATTCACAGACTGAAGAGCAGCACTAAGATCGCTGTAGATCGGCACCTTAAGTCCTCTCTTCTCTGCCATCTTCACCGCATTTTCCTCATATATATCTACTAAGGCAGCAATATGTACATCGTCCCGCTTTGCCGCATAGTCTAACCAGGCGTTCGACATCCCGCCGCAGCCTGCCACAATAACTTGATGATTCATGTTCTCCCTCCTAATTATTATAAAATTAGTAATTATAGGAATTATATGTTTTAAATCTAAAAAAAACCAGCTCTCACTTCACATCGCGAGGGACTGGTTTTCTTTGTTATTTATGCGGGAGGAATTGCCTTGTTTTCTAATGCGGTAAACTAACCTTTAATACCGGAATTCAGGTTAATGGATTGAACAAAATACTTCTGTGCAAATAAGAACAGTAGCAAAGTAGGGATAATAGCAAGAATGGCAGATCCCATCAATTGTCCGATCATACGGTAGTTTCCATAAATATCTTGTAATAAAAGAAGTCCTGCTGTAACCGGCATTTTCTCAACATCCGTATACACGATAACCGGCCAGAGGAAGTCATTCCATGATCCGGTGAAAGAGAAGAGCGCGCACACAATTAAGATGGGTTTAACCAGTGGAACGATAATAGATAAATAGATTCTAAAATCAGATGCCCCATCGACACGAGCCGATTCGTCTAGATCTTTGGGAAGTCCATTCATGAACTGTCTCACGAGGAATATATTCCCCATCCCTGCTAAACCAGGAATAATCATAGCCCAAGCTGTATTTACCCAACCGAATGCATCAATAATTTTGTAAGAAGGAATAAGATTGACGACACCTGGAAAGAAAGAAATCCCAAGTAGTGTAAAAAATAAAGTATCTCTTCCTTTAAATTTCATACGGGAATACCCGTAACCTGTTAATGAAATAATGACAACAACGAGCAGTGTATGTGTCGTTGCGATAAACAGGGAGTTCCATAGCCACCGTAGAATAGGGGCTGTAGACGTATTCGTTAAAGTTGCAATATAATTGTCAATCGTCCAATCTTTAGGCAACAATCTAAAACCGGAAGATACGACTTCAGTTTGAGATCTAAAAGATGTGGAAATCCCGAAGACGACAGGGATGATCCAAATCAGGCAAAGTAATATTAAGAAAGTATAAGCTGCGTATTTAGATACGCTATTATCGGAAGGTTTCTTTTTCCCTCGAGTATTCCTTTTCAAGGGCTGATCAATCTGATTCACTAACGGATTTGACATAGCGGTCCATCTACCTTTCCATTTCCATTGTAAGCAAAATATTATTCTCTATGAACTTAAGCAGCGTTTCTGTTCATCACATAATATTGCAGGGCCGAGATTACTAAGATAACGAGTCCGAGCAGTACTGCCATAGCAGATGCCATACCGGCAATGGATTCTCCGTTACCAAACGCCAACTGACGGATATACATCATGAGCACATGGGTGCTTTGGCGCGGTCCGCCGTCTGTCATCATTAACGGCTGTCCAAATACGTTAAAGGCACCCCCGGTAGTCATAACGAAAGTATAGATTAACGGGAAACGGATGGAAGGCAAGGTAATGCTGGCAAATCTCCGGACAGGTCCTGCCCCATCAAGTTCTGCAGATTCATACAAATCTTGCGATACTCCACTGATGGAAGCGCGGTAGATAATCATATTACCGCCAACACCGCCCCAGACTGTAATCACGAAGATAATAATCCAGGCATAAGGCTGAGTAGCAGGCCATGCAACATCGGAACCAAATAAGTTCCCCGTAATACCGAGCTGTTTATTAAAGATCAGTAGCCAGATCAGAGCTGCTGCTGATATAGAAATAAGTCCCGGAATGTAAATTATGGACTGGATCAGGTTTTTCATTTTTACTTGTTTATGCTCTAAGGCAACCGCGATCATCAAAGGAATGATGATGAGAAGAGGGACACTGATGCCCACAAAAATAAAGGTGTTTTTCATCCCATTAAAAAACTGAGTATGAAACGTAGAATCTTGGTTAAACAGAATCGTTTTATAGTTATCTAAACCTACCCAAACTGGTTCATTCATTAAGTTCCATTTTGTGAATGATGCATAAATACCATAGATCGTTGGAAGCAGTATAAAGATAGCGAATAATATAATATGAGGGCCTACAAAGAAAGCGGGAGCCCAGTTAATTTTCTTTTTCATAGGAAATCATTTCTCCTTCTGAATAAAGTAATGTGCCAATGGATGGCACATTACTTTATACAATCTATTCAGTTCTAGCCCTTACTGTCCGCCTGTACCTTCTGCAATTTTATCTTCTACAAATTTTTGCATTGTTTTTAGTGTTTCATCAATGTCCACATTACCGCGAGCCAGCTCAAGTGCATAAGTATCTACCGCTTCAGCAACGTATGCATAGTATTCATATGTGTAGATGTACAAAGATTCAATCTCTTTCTCATTAGAAGTAAAGAAGGACTGCATATATTCTTGGTACTCAGGGCTTTCGTTAACTTGCTTACTTGCTACGTTTTGTCCAGCTTTTGCCCATTCAAGGGAATTCTCACGGATAAATTCAAGGAATTTCGCAATTCCCGCTTCTTTCTCATCTGTTCTCTCATCGTTTTTCAGCATAGCGAACAAGTGAGAAGAAGATCTGTTTGTGAATTTATCTTTAGTTGGAGAGTACACATTTGTTACACCAAAGTTCAATCCCTCAACACCAGCATGAGCTGTGGAACTCCAAGTTCCATCTGTAGAGAATAGAACGTTACCAGATTGGAACATCAGGTAGCCGTCTTCACCATAAGGTGTCATCAAGCCAGCGTCCGCAATTCTCTTCACTTCTTCAAAAGCTTTTTTCATAACAGGTGTATTCACTGCAGGTTTACCATCTTCTTGGATGTCTCCGCCGAGATTCTGAATTTGAGATAGGATAACCCAGCCGAGCAAGGCATCATTTACTACAAAGTCACCATCATCCAATTTACCTTGCAAGGAAAGCATCTCATCAATAGTTACGACGTCATCATCAAGGAAAGATTCAGCATCGTATTTCTTAAGCAAATCTTTGTTGTAATACATAACCACACTATGAATGTCCAAAGGAACTGTATACTGAGTGCCATCAATCGTTCCTGTTGACCAGGCTTGAGGAAGATAATTTTCTTGTTTAAGTTCAGGCTCAGCAGCCATCACATTTGTCATATCTTCTAAAGCACCTTGTTTAACATACCCTGGAACACGGTCAGCATGGATAATAGATAGATCGGGAACCCCTTTACCGGAGTTTAGTACGGTAGAGTTCTTCGTATACATATCTGACGTAATTACATGCTTAACCTTTATTTCAGGATTAGTCGCATTGTAATCCTTAACGAGCTGATCCATGTAAGCACCATCGTCACCCGTTAGTGGCGTCCAAAATACAATTGTGTTTTTATCATTCCCACCACAACCGGACAAAACTGTAATTAGCACAACAGCAAGAAGTAAAGATGTAAGACCCCGCATTTTTTTCAAGACGTTTTCCTCCCGTTTTCTGTATATTGAAAAATATTACAATTCGCAATCATCATACATCTATACTGAAAGCGGTGTCAATAACTTTTATGTAAATTTAATTCTTTATTTTAAAGTAAAGTTAACAAAAACGTTAATCAAACGGATGTATACAGTATCATTATTTACTTTGGTTACCTTTCGTGTTACTTTGGTACTGGTTAATAAATGTCAAGATTAATTATTTGGGAAAGAAGTGGATAACATGCAGCTGGAAATCGATAAGTCCTCGCTCGTTGTTTACGAAGCCTTGGCAAGTGAAGTGCGAATTAGAATCATTCAGTTACTTTCAAAGAATAAAATGAACATCAAAGATCTAGCAGAAGAGCTGCAAATTAGCAGTCCGATTGTTACTAAACATATCAAGAAGCTGGAGGATGCCGGGATTATTAAGACAGAAAAGGTCCCCGGAAAGTCTGGTCTTCAAAAAATCTCCACTCTTAGAGTCGATCACATTGAAATTAATTTTCCCAAAAAGATCTTTCATTCTTTTGCCTCTTATGAGACCTCTGTTCCGATCGGTCACTATAACGATTTCGATCTGAAACCAACCTGTGGTCTTGCTACGGATAAAGAGTTTATAGGAAGAGTGGATGAACCAAAGTATTTCATGGATTCAAAGCGGGTAGATGCGGAGATATTATGGTTTACTCAGGGGTTTGTTCAGTACAATATCGCTAATTTTCTAAAAAAAGAAGAAGAACTTCAACAATTCGAAATCAGCTTAGAGATTGCCTCCGAATTCCCTTTCTCCAACGATGTATGGCCTTCTGACATCACTTTCTCTCTCAATGGATTAGAGCTCGGAACATGGACAAGTCCAGGGGATTTTGGAGATGCAAGAGGGAAATTCACACCGAAGTGGTGGCCGCATAATATTAACCAGTATGGTTTGTTAAAAACCATTCGTATTACAAGCCATGGCACCTATATTGACGGGGATCCGATCTCAACGGTTTCGGTGAAAGATTTAGATACCACCTGCAGTCGTTGGACCTTCCGTATTGAAGTAAAAGAAGATGCGAAGCATATTGGCGGAGCAACTCTATTTGGCAAGAAATTTGGGAATCATGATCAAGATATCGTATTTAAACTATATTATCTATAATTGACCTTACCCTCAGAAGAAAGTCATCCAAGACAAAGAACATCCATTCCTCGGATGTCCGTAATATAAGTGATATTCTCTTCTCTTTTTCTGTCACCATTGCTCTAGCATGCGAAGTGTAACGACTACATCAATATCTTCCATCAGTGAATCTATGACGAGGGTGAGATTCGTTCCATCTTCTAGATAGCACATCACACCCTCTTCCATTAGATTAACGGAGGTTTTGGTAAATGCTCCGGCTATGCCTGTCAGGGTCCCTTGGGTAACAACTCGTCCATTCGTAACGACCGAGCACGTTGTATTTACTTCTAACGCGGTTTCTTCTGCAGGAATCTGCGTAGTCGGCGTAGGATACTGAATAAAATTCCCGTCGATGTTCCCTCCTTGGATCAAGGTATATCTAGCAGGGTTCCTTGTTAGAATATCTAACCCTTCTACATAGACAGAAGCGGCTACGCCATATGGATTCGTAAAGGAAAGGTTTTTCCTAAAACTTATGACAGCATAATTATCAACTTGTGTAATAGAATTGACAGATCTAATCTCAGAAGTGACTCTACTGATATTTACCTCCTCCATGTCTATTGGAGTATAGAGTCCCCCTGCATCAACTCCGTATAAGGCGATTTCTAACCCTAGGGTCGAGTAAATGGCATTAATCTGAAAATGGTCATATCCCACGTCATATGTGCGGGTGATTATTTCCTCTGTATCCAAGAAAAAAAGATCTTCTGCAAAAGGAGCTTGCTGGCTCCCGTTATTCACGAGACCCTTCAAGTAACAAAGCCCAGAAGAGGTATTATTATTAATGACTTTGACAATGACTTGAACGTATGGCCTATCCCCTTGAATCGGTATATTTATCAGATTTCCTGTCGTAATAGATGGCATACGGTCCCCCCTTTTCCCTCTCTTGATCCACCTGATATTATATGCTCCGATGATTATAAAAAGTTCGGGTGTTATGATATAGTAGACTAGGCTTTGGTCTCCTTTTGGCCAATTACAACATATTGTAACTGCCTGTCATTCTACTCTTGAGTGATAATAGTTATCACCACCACTGCTGAAATAGGAGTCATGAAATTGAATAATTCAGTCTCAAAAGATCATAATTCTTCAAAATTAAAAATACATGCCAGACCTGTCAGAGCTTTTTTGACTCTCACTATAGGTCTGATTGCTGTCATTCTATTCATGGGTATATCGATTGCTGTGGGTGCAGCGGATATTCAGCTTTCTACGGTTTATGAATCCCTTGTTAACTTCAATCCAGACGTAACCCAGCACACCATTATTCATGAGCTCAGAATTCCGCGTTCGATCGCTGATGTACTCATTGGCGCAGCCTTTGCAGTCGCCGGTGCAGTCATGCAAGGGATGACGAGAAACCCGCTTGCTGATTCAGGTCTTCTTGGTATTAATTCAGGTGCAATTTTCATGATTGCCGTCGCACTGGCCTTCTTCCCAGAAATGTCCTATAACGGTACGATGATCTTCGCCTTTGTTGGTGCCTTTATCGCAACCGCGCTTGTATATGGTACAAGTTCTCTAGGTAAAGCGAGAGTCACTCCGATTCGGCTCGTGCTTGCAGGTGCTGCAGTCTCTGCGCTGCTAACTGCGCTGAGCCAAGGGATTGCGATTCACTTTAGGCTGAGCCAAGATCTTGCTTATTGGGTCGCAGGGGGTGTCGCAGGCATTAAAATGCCTCAGGTGTTATCCATTCTTCCATGGATCTCCTTTGCACTGATTGCCGCCATGCTGGTCTCAAGGTCGATTACGCTGATTAGTCTGGGTGATGAAGTGGCATCCGGTCTTGGACAAAAAACGGGCCTAATTAAAATCATTGGCGGTATCATTGTGCTCGTCCTGGCTGGTGCAGCTGTGTCGGTTGCCGGACCGATTGGCTTTGTTGGACTTGTTGTTCCTCACCTTGTCCGTTACATCGTTGGGGTGGATTATCGTTATATTATTCCTTGCTCAGCCGTTGTCGGAAGCCTCTTGATGCTTCTTGCTGATATTGGTGCGAGGATGATTAATCCCCCTTACGAAACACCCATCAGCGCCCTTTTTGCGCTTGTCGGTGTTCCCTTTTTCCTGTATATCTCACGTAAATCAGGGAGGGGTCTCTAATGAAAAAATCACTTGCTGAACAAATGCAGCAAAGTACAGAGAAACGTCGTAAACGCCAGTGGGCAGTCATGATTACTTTTGCTGTCCTCATGATTGCTTTCATCTTCCTTAGTATGAACACTGGTTTTTCGAAGCTGGCCCCTGCAGAAGTACTAAATACACTCTTTGGCAAAGGTACCTCTCGGCAAAACCTTATTTTGTTCGAATTTCGACTGCCTCGCATTGTAATATCCATGCTCGTAGGTGCTGGGCTTGCTGTATCAGGCTGCATTCTGCAAGGGGTATCGAGAAATGCGCTTGCGGACCCGGGTATCCTGGGAATCACTTCAGGTTCGGGGCTCATCGTTGTGCTCTACCTGTCTTTCTACAGCAGCACGGCGAAAGCCCCTACGCTGCTACTGCCTTTTCTCGCCCTAGCTGGCGGTCTAATGGTTGCAGCTATTATTTATGTACTCTCTTACAGCAAAAAGGATGGGCTGAATCCCAATCGAATGGTGCTGACGGGAATTGCAGTTACTGCAGCTGTGAATGGCCTAATGATTGTCCTTATGCTCAGACTTAATCCGAATAAGTACGATATGGTAGCCAGCTGGCTTGCCGGAAGCATATGGGGATCGACCTGGAAGCAGGTACTTACTCTCCTGCCTTGGGTGTTGCTGCTTATCGTCTTCGCCTTTTTGAAGTCGCGAAAGCTTGATGCTCTATCACTGGATGAGAACATTGCCTCCTCGCTTGGAGTAAATCTCAATCGTGAACGGCTATATTTGCTGCTCATTGCGGTAGGATTAGCTGCTGCCTGTGTTGCCTTTACGGGCGGAATTGGATTCGTTGGTCTGATTGCTCCCCATCTTGCACGCCGTCTTGTGGGTCCAGGGCACCGAATGTTGCTGCCTGCATCCGCACTCGGCGGCGCCCTGCTGCTGCTCATGGCAGATACGCTTGGCCGATTGGTATTTCCTGCTACGGAAATACATGCCGGAATTATGGTGGCTATTATCGGTGCTCCCTACTTCCTTTATTTGTTGTCCAAGTCAAAAATGTAAGCAGGTCAGATCGAGTGGAATGAAGCTGCCAAGCCTATGCTTGGCAGCTTTTTTTTCGTCCTCTATTAGATTCCATATCTTGTCTGTTCAGCTTGCGCAAGAGATGATACAATTCCATTTCAATAACCTTTATATCTGTCACAGATCTATCATGATTAAGTGTGACATTTTTCACTGAGTCGGAAATCAGGCCTATGATATTTTATGCCGTATCTAACCTTTTTATTTTCTACCCATCACCTATTAACGTGTGTCTAAACACTTTATCAGATTAGCGTGTCAGTGTGGTGTCCTCTTTTCTTTATCATTTTTTGTTAAAAGAGAAGGATAGTGGGTATAAATAAACGGAGTGAATTTGTGAATTATATATAGGTTGTTAAAAGAAATATGGAGTTCCTGAATTTACATGTCCCATATCTTTTGACAGTCCAAAACATATAAGGTTATTATATCTATCAAATCAGGGAGGTTATGTAATGGCAGACATCACGAAAAAAGAAATTGTAGACAGTGTCCCCCAGAAAGGATTTTTTGGACACCCTAAAGGATTGTTCACCCTCTTCTTTACTGAGTTCTGGGAACGTTTCTCGTACTACGGAATGCGAGCAATCCTCGTTTACTATATGTATTACGAAGTTTCACAAGGCGGTCTTGGTCTTGATCAGTCGCTCGCTCTATCGATCATGTCAATCTACGGTTCCCTTGTCTACATGTCAGGGATCATCGGCGGTTGGTTAGCAGACCGTGTCTTCGGAACATCAAAAGCCGTATTCTATGGCGGTGTTCTCATCATGCTCGGACACATCGCACTTGCTATTCCCGGCAGTGTTTCTTTATTCTTTGCTTCCATGGTTCTCATTGTCCTTGGGACAGGCTTACTTAAACCGAACGTATCCAGCGTAGTCGGGGATATTTACAGCCCTGAAGATAACCGCCGTGATGCTGGTTTCAGTATTTTCTACATGGGAATTAACCTTGGCGGATTCTTGGCACCGCTTGTAGTAGGATCGGTTGCAATGGATAACGGATCAAACAACTTCCATCTTGGCTTTAGCTTAGCAGCTATTGGTATGTTGATCGGTTTGATTGTTTTCGTTGTTTCGAAGAAGAAAAATCTTGGACTTGCTGGTACGGTTGTAAATAACCCGCTTGCTCCACATGAGAAGAAAAAGATCTTTACTACAGTAGCAGTAGGTTTTGTAGTCATTGCTATTCTTGTTCTTATTGGTATTCAAACTGGAACCCTTACATTCCCGTTATTTGTAAATATTATCGCATTCCTCGGAATACTGATTCCGGTTAGTTACTTTATTGTTATGTTCCGCAGTCCAAAAACAACTGCTGTGGAGCGCTCGAATCTAGTTGCTTACATTCCATTGTTCATAGCAGCTGTTATGTTCTGGGCAATTCAAGAGCAAGGTTCCACGATTCTTGCCAGCTATGCAGATACGAGAACACAACTGGAAATCTTCGGGTTTAGTATTAAGCCGGCTTTCTTCCAGTCTCTAAATCCACTATTCGTTATCTTGCTTGCACCTGTTTTTGCTGGACTCTGGGTGAAACTTGGCGGTCGTCAGCCGTCTGTTCCTAGAAAGTTTGCCTTTGGTCTGCTGTTTGCAGGTCTATCTTTCTTGGTTATTCTTCTACCTTCTTACTTCGGAGGAGAAAACAGCCTGGTAAGCCCGCTGTGGCTGGTACTGAGTTACTTCATTGTCGTGCTTGGTGAGCTTTGCTTGTCGCCGGTTGGTCTTTCTGCAACTACAAAACTTGCACCTGCAGCGTTCTCTGCACAAACAATGAGTCTCTGGTTCCTGACGAATGCAGCAGCACAAGCGATTAACGCGCTTATCGCACCTCTGTATTCAGAAGAAACAGAAATGGTTTACTTCGGAGTGATCGGCGGAGCGTCCATCGTCCTCGGTATTATCCTGTTTATCATTGCACCTAAAATTCAATCCTACATGAAGGGGATTAAATAAAATAGAACGTAAAAAACCTCTGTTCCTTGATGAATCTTTCGTTCATCTTGGATACAGAGGTTTTTTATTGTACCTACTATCTGGTATTGAATTCACTGCTATAGCAGCTTGATCTCAATTAAGATGATACTTTCTCTAAACTGCCGCCTTGATCTTTACGAATTTGCTTACTCCGAAGCTGGCCGCAAGCTGCATCGATATCTGCACCATGTTCAAGTCTCACACTAACGCTAATGTTCTGCTTCTTCAGCACATCATAGAAGGCAGTAATGGAGTCTTTCTCACTCCGCTGATACTGACTATGCTCGTCTACCGGATTATATGGAATCAGGTTGACAATCGCTAAATTCCGTCGTTTTTTCAGCAGTTCTGCAAGCTCAAGTGCATGCTCCGGCTTATCATTCACCCCTTGCAGGAGGATATATTCAATCGTAATCCGCCGATTTGTAGTATCCCAATAATATTCGATAGCTTCCATCAGTTTCTCAATCGGAATCGCTTTATTAATCTTCATAATCCGGGTACGAAGCTCATTATTCGGTGCATGCAGTGACACAGCAAGATTCACGTTCAGGTCCGAGTCAGCGAATTCTTTAATTTTATCCGCTAGTCCGCTAGTCGATACCGTAATATGTCTTGCTCCGATAGCCAGTCCCTTATGATCCTTCACCACACGGATAAAATCAGATATATTGTCATAGTTATCAAATGGTTCACCGATACCCATCACCACGATATGACTCACCCGCTCACCTTTACCCGCTTGGTCCAGATGGAACTGAACTTTCATAATCTGCTCTACAATCTCTCCGGCAGAGAGGTCACGGCTTTTCTTAAGCAGACCACTCGCACAGAAGCTGCAGCCGATATTACAGCCTACCTGCGTTGTTACACAAACAGAAAGTCCAAATTTATGACGCATCAGCACTGTCTCAATGAGATTGCCGTCTGCCAGACGAAAAAGGAATTTAATCGTTCCGTCTGCCGATTCCTGCCTTGTATGCTCCGTTAATGTCTCTATTACAAAATGCTCAGATAACAGCTGAACACAGCTCTTGTTCACTTCCGTCATCTCCGCAAAATCTTTCACTCGTCTTCGGTACAGCCACTCCCATACGTGGGATGCCCGAGATTTCTTATGGCCGCGTTCTTCCAGCCAAGCTCCCATATGTTCCTGAGTTAATCCATAAATGGATGGTTTCTTCATGACAAAACGGCCCTCTTTTCAAAACTTTAAAATAAAATCTATTCAAACCTTTGCGTCTCATATACAAAAATACGATACTTATCTTCCTAAGTCCGTTTATTATTGTCCCAAACTTTTCAGGTTTAAACAAGGTCTAATCACGAATAACACGGACAAAATAGCAAAAGAAGACCTGAATTAATGACTCGCCCGATAGGCAGAAGGGGAAGTTCCCATCAACTTTTTAAACTTGCGGCTAAAATAAAACTCATCCGGATATCCAACAAGATGTGCAATCTCCCTCAGCTTCAGCTCAGGGTCCATCATAAGCCGTTTGGCGTGCTCCATACGGACGGCGGCTATGTATTCTGTTACACTGACTGCGTAATGCTTTTTGAACAGCTCGCTGTAGTATTTCAAACTGAGTCCTGCCATTCGGCAAAGTTTGTCTAGCGGCAAGTTTTCTGTGTAATGCTGATCAATGTAATCTTTGGTGAACTGTAGTGCAGAATCAGTGTCTGCCCGGGTCTGATCCCTGCTTTTCGCGATCCAGTATAGAGCCTCCTGAAAAAGAAGCTGACTGCGATATCTCCCGAGTGCTTCCCCGCTGTGCCAGTGACCATAAATTGAATTACATATACCGGTAAACCAGTTGACCTCATGATTCGATAGATCCAGTAAGTGTCCCACAGGCGGTACCTCTGATCGAAGAAGATGCTGATTCGGGTGGACTTGCTGATATACATCATAGCTAATTATGGTAAGGTTCACTTTGTTGCTTCCTATACACTCCATCATCAGCTTCTCCTCATTCATACACGAATAGATGCAGGTACCATCAACGGGAAGAGAACAATTCCTCCCTCTTAAACACCCCTGTCCCTCAGCAACCATCAGCAGATGAGAAGAATGAGGATTTATATCAGAAGTACTCCACTTGTTACTTGCACTTACTTTAAGAACTTCTTTCAGCTTAACAACAGAGCTATCCAAGAGTTGCTTGCCTTGTACCTTGCCTGCTGTTGAAGTTGTCATCTCAGCCACGAAATATCATCACCGCCTTATTATTGATAATGATTATCAATATCATAAGACAGAGTTTATCATACTTTTCTGTTTAGCAGTGATTTAATTCTCACTTTTATAAAATTAACATTTTTCTCCTGATCTATCGGTAAAAAAAGCAAAGAACCCCCAAACATAGCCGGGGGCTTAAGCTTACTTATCCGTAAAGATAAGGGTTGTTTTTGAGTTGTTTATATAGCCGATTTTCGTTCCCAGCTTTTCCGATACAAATCGGAGGGGAATACAGGTCACTCCATCCTTTAACATTAGCGGCGCATCATAGAGTGTAATCTTGCCATTTACCTTCACTTGTCTATTATGAGCAGTCCACTGGATGAAGGTATCATTCTTCTGAATGGTTATCTCTTTCTTCTTTTGATCCCATGTAACATCGGCTCCAAGCTGCTCAGATATAAAACGAAGGGGCACATAAATACGTCCTTTCTCAAGAAAAGGAGCAACTTGAAGTGAATAAGCCCCATCCCCCATATAAGCTGTTTTTGATCCTTCCTGAAGTCGCTGGTATTTCCCCTGCGGAGTCACGTCTTCTGGGTTCCCTCCAAGCTCAGTGAACAAACTCCAAGTATCTGATCCATAAGTTAGATCAAGATAATTATCTTTTAGATTAAGCCCGTAATAAGGAGGTTCTCCTGAGGATTCTTGCCGTATATAGGTAAACTGATGATTCTGGATCGGCTTCAGATCCCAAACTAGATTACTGGATAGATTTAAACTCTGTATATGGCGCAAACGCTGTAACGGTTCAAGATTAAAAATTAGATTCTTGGACACATCGATATTCGTTAGTAATTTTAAATTCTCCAGTGGTTCTAGGCTAGTTATCTGATTATCAGAGGCACTTAGGTCCGTAAGCTGCTGTAGATCTTGAATAGGAGCAAGGCTGTCTAGCTGTAAGCCTGACAGATCTAGAATCTCAAGATTCACAAGATGACTCATATTTTGCAGCTCGTCTATATTGGACAAAGGATTATGTGCAAGCTTCAGACTGACAAGGGATCTAGGTAATTCATTTATGTAGGTTGCATTTGTTATCTGGTTCTGATTAAGATCGAGATTTTGCAAATTTTCAAGCTTGGTAAGAACGGATATATCTTTGATTAGGTTAGCGGAAGCCAGCAGTTCCTTTAATGATGTCATGTTTACTAAAGGTTCTAGACTTTCAATTTTGTTAAAATTGATGTCTAGCGCACGTAAGGATGCTGCTCCTGACAGACCATCTAGACTTGTGATCTGGTTCCCTCCAGCATAAAGAGTATGCAACCTTGGAAAGTTACGTGTCACACCGAGTGATGTAATGGCATTATTGCTTACAATAAGTCGTTCCATCTGTGTGTTTTTCTCAAGCGACTCTATGGAACTGACATAGTTATTCGTAACATCGATTTCCCGCAGGGTTGTAATCTCTTTAAGCGGTGACAAATCCTCGACCTGGTTATATGGAATCCGCAGATGTGTGAGGTGAACCGCATGTTCCAGCCCGGAAAGACTTCGGATTCCCGCAGAAGGAAGGTCAATCACCGTTAATTTTTCCAAATCACTTACTGTAAGTTCCTCATCTTGTGCTTTATTTAGGATCATCTTGAGACCATTGTCCAAGTAAGGGTCTGTTACTAGACCTCGCTCCGCAGCATATAGATATGCGCCCTGTCCTCCCCAGCCCATCGTAATTAAAAACGCAAGTACAATGGTTATTGCTCTCTTCATTCCCGGTATCCTCCCCTTTATAACTGTACTTTCTACTCTTATACGTATTCGAATTCCTATATAGGAGACTAATATCCTTATGTTTAAGCCATAATTTAATAATAAGACGAAAAGTAGAGAACCTATGTTTCAAACATCCCTCTACCCTTTACCCAGATCTAGATGAAAGGAATACATTATGAGAAAAATATTCAATAAATTTCTATATATATGTTCTGTTTCCCTGCTATTAGCCCTGTTGCTTCTTCCTGTGATGAGCCCTTTATTTCATGAGCCTGCCCAGGCGATTCCTTCTTCTACTGCCGCAGACCCTGAGCAAAAGAATGAAATACCTGCTGTTAAACAATTTCATCTCTATGCTACAGATGGCACTCTTGCACTGCCGGACGGTACTTCCGTTTATGTATGGGGTTATAGTGAGAAAAATGAGAAAGGATCGGCAACTTATCCTGCCCCTGCCTTGACGGTTAACGAAGGTGATCAAGTAGAAGTTACTCTTACTAATATCGGCACTGCCAAGAAAGGAATAAAGAGGGTAGGCCATACCATTCATTTTCATGGATTAGATACGGATCAGGCGAATGATGGTGTTCCTCATACCTCAAAAGATTTGCTCGTAGGAGAAAGCTTCTCCTATCAATTTCAGGCTACACATGCGGGGACTTATTTCTATCACTGTCATGTTGATACGGTAGAACACTTGCAGATGGGCATGACAGGTGCATTTATTGTACAAGCAAAAGATGGAGCAAAAGCAGCTTGGACGAGCGGTCCTGGCTTTACGAAAGAGTATACTTTTATGCTGAACGAGATTGACCCTGTGTGGCACAAAGCTGTGGAAGAAGGTAAGAAGTATGATCGAACCACCTTCCATCCCACCTACTTCACCATCAATGGGAAGGCCTATCCGGATACAGAGAAAGACCCAGCAACCATGATAGATGGAAAACTCGGAGACAAGGTGCTCGTACGCCTCATTAATACAGGGTATCAAGCTCACGCTATGCATCTGCATGGATTTCATTTTGAAGTGATTGCTTCCGATGGAAGACCGCTGGCTTCGCCGCTGATGAAAGACACCGTTAATGTTGGGCCTGGAGAACGATACGATCTGCTTATTACCTTCGATCAAGATGGCTCCTATCCTTTCCATAGCCATAACATTACCGACAATACGAACAATGGCATTTACCCGGGCGGGATGCATACGATGGTCCAAGTCACTAAGGATGGGAAAACACCGCAAGGGACAAACCATCATCAGCATACAGCTACCCTTCCTGAAGAAATCAGAGAGGGAAATATCGTTGTTATAAGCGATATGCGTTACTCCATTCCCGAACTCAAAGTAAAGCAAGGGACCACTGTCACTTGGATAAACAACGATCCTATGTTTCACACCGTGACTTCAATAGATGATCAATTTGATTCTCGTCATATTGAACCTGGCAAGCAGTACTCCTATACTTTTCAGGAAAAAGGAACTTTCCCTTATTACTGTGCTACGCATCCTAGTATGGAGGCAAGTGTGATTGTGGAATAACTAAAAATCGCCTGCTCATCAACATGTGGGAGCAGGCGATTATTTTATTTACTTGTTCTATTGAATCAATTTCATAGTACCTTTCGTTGCTTTAGTCAGGAGTATATATAGATCAAAATGGTTCTATTTGTCTATATATAGTTTCAAATGTATCGTTTTAATGAGTTATGAAATTGATTCTATTTACGTATTTTACTGACTTATATGCTTTCCGGTTCGAATGCATCTGGCTCATCATCGCGGATTGCCTTATCTTCTTCATTCTCATTCGGATCTGTATTTTTCAGCCATTTTACCATCGAAATCCCTCTTTTCAAAGATAGATTTTTAGTAACTTATCTTCTTTATATATAACCGCATATTCCGTTCTCTTAAACATACAGCCCAGCCGCCCTTCTCCACCTTACTTCCGGTGAAATTACATCACTCTCTTTAAAGGAAGAGGCTTTTTCGGTTACACTTGCCCTAGGAGATTTAACTTGTCAGAAAGCGCGGTGACACTCTTTGTTTAAAATATTACTTATTGAAGATGATGCAACCCTTTTTAATGAAATCAAGGAACGACTTGCTCAGTGGTCATATCATGTATATGGAATACAGGATTTTGATCAGGTATTTCAAGAGTTTACAGCAATAAAACCAGACCTTGTCATCATTGATATCCAGCTTCCGAAATTTGATGGTTTTCACTGGTGCCGGATTATTCGGTCACACTCGAATGTGCCGATTATTTTTCTCTCCTCCAGGGATCACCCAACCGATATGGTTATGTCCATGCAGCTCGGTGCCGATGATTTTGTACAGAAGCCGTTTCACTTTGATGTGCTGATCGCCAAAATACAGGCTACCCTGCGGCGGGTTTATAATTATAATACTGAGCGCATTGAACTGCGGACCTGGCGCGGAGCCACCATCGAGTACGTCAAAAATACAATCTCTAATGAGCAAGGATCGATCGACCTTACTAAAAATGAAATGTTCATTCTCAAAATTTTAACCGAGCATAAAAACCAGATTGTCAGCAGAGAAAAACTCATCCAAAACTTATGGGATCATGAACACTTTGTCAGCGATAATACCCTGACGGTAAACGTGAATCGGCTGCGTAAGAAACTTGAAACGATTGGCCTGGGTATCTATATTGAGACAAAAGTGGGACAAGGATATATCGCTACGGAAGAGGTCAGCGTATGATCTGGACCTTTCTTAAAGAACGCAGAACTTGGCTTCTTCTTTTATTGTCTATACAGCTAATCATTCTGTTTATTTCCTATATCGATAATACAATTCCGTTTATGTCCATGCTCTACATTGTTCTTCTTCTCACTCTCCTGTGCACCTGCTTTGTGGTGCTGAGATACACGAAAGAGACGAAATTCTATGCAAATATGAAGAATTGGGACCACACTTATGATCTAGCTGAATTACGTAGTGCGGACAGTCCTTTTGAGCAGATTGTTCTGGACGCTGTCACTTTACAGACCGAACGTTACAAACGCGAAACTTCTCATCACTATATGCTCCTTGAACAGGAAAAGGACGAGCTGCTCTCCTGGATCCATGAAGTAAAAACACCGCTGACGGCAATGCAACTGATGATCGACCGGCTTCCCGATGAGACCCTGCAAAGACAACTGATGTATGAGTGGCTGCGAATTCATCACCTGCTCGACCAGCAGCTGCACCAGAAGCGAATTCCTTTTATTCAAAATGATCTCTATATTGAAGTTTCTGAACTGGAGCCTATCATCTACCAAGAAATTCGGGCCTTGAAATCCTGGTGTATTCAAAAAGGAATCGGTTTTGATGTTTCTCTGACAGAAACGAGTGTACTGACCGATGCCAAATGGCTTGGCTTTATCCTAAGACAGCTGATTACCAATGCAGTAAAATACAGTGCATCCTCCGATATTCTTATTGAGAGTTCACGCCTAGATGATCATGTTGTACTCACAATCCAAGATGCAGGCAGAGGAATTGATCCAAAAGACCTGCCTCGTATTTATGAGCGAGGATTTACTTCCACAACGCATCATGAAGACAGCGCCTCTACGGGAATGGGCTTATATTTGGCAAAACAAGTGGCGGATTCCTTACATATTTGTATGAACGTTTCTTCTGTACTTGGAGAAGGTACGACTTTTACTTTGACCTTCCCCAGAAAAAATGAATTTGTTCGTATTACGGGCATGTGACAACATCGTCACATGCTTTTGTATATTGTTCGTTAAATCGAAGGAAAGCCGGCACTGCTTTTATTATGATAGATACATAACAAAGGAGTGAGTGAATTGATCATACTTGAAGCAAGTAAAATTCATAAAACATACGGGAATAAATTCAACAAACAAGAAGTCCTCAAAGGCATAGACCTTCGAGTTAATAAAGGGGAATTCGTAAGCATTATGGGAGCTTCGGGTTCGGGTAAAACAACCCTGCTGAACGTCCTTTCATCCATTGACCGGGTAAGCCAAGGAACGATTCAGATTGAGGGCAAAGACTTTACAGCGATGAAGGAAAAACAGCTGGCAGAGTTCCGCAAACATCATCTGGGCTTTATTTTTCAGGAGTATAACTTACTGGACACACTGACAGTTCGGGAAAACGTACTGCTGCCGCTGTCCATCAAGAATGTATCCAAAAAAGAAGCGAACGAAAAGTTTCAGAACATTGCTTCTGAGCTTGGAATCTATGAGCTGAAGGATAAATATCCGAGCGAAATTTCAGGCGGCCAAAAGCAGCGCACCTCTGCAGCAAGGGCCTTTATCCATGATCCGAGTATTATTTTTGCTGATGAACCAACGGGCGCTCTCGATTCCAAGTCCGCTTCGGATCTGCTCAATAAACTGAGCGACATGAATGAGAAACACCAAGCGACAATTATTATGGTGACGCATGATCCGGTAGCAGCCAGTTACTGCAGCCGAGTTGTCTTTATCAAGGACGGCCAGATCTATACTCAGCTTAATAAAGGGGAAGAATCAAGACAATCTTTCTTTAATGACATTATTAAAACACAAGGCGTGCTGGGCGGTGTTCAAGAGTGAACCTTAACTACCTGATCTTTCGCAACTTAAAGAAAAATATTAAAAATTATTATTTATATGTCTTTGCTCTTATTTTTAGCGTAGCCCTATACTTTTCATTTGTTACGCTTCAGTACGATCCTGCGATGGATGAGGCAGCCGGGTCAGTAAAAGGAGGCGCTGCAATCGGTGCTGCCTCTGTCCTACTTGTCGCTATTGTTGCTATATTCTTGCTGTATGCAAATACGATCTTTATTAAACGGCGCAGTAAAGAAATCGGATTATTTCAGCTGATTGGTCTCACGAAAGGAAAGATATTTCAAATCCTCAGTGCTGAGAATCTCATTCTTTATTTTGGCTCCATGGTCGTCGGTATTGCGTCTGGATTTGCGGTTTCCCGCTTGGTGCTGATGATTCTGTTCAAAATCCTCCAAGTCGATGAAATTGCAAAACTGCGTTTTTCTACAGAGGCACTTTCTCAAACGATTATGGTGTTCGCAGCGATCTATCTGCTTATCATGGTCATGAACTACCTGTTTATTAAGCGCCAGAGTATTCTCTCCCTATTTCGTGTTACTTCTTCTACACAGCAGCGTGTACAGAAGATGTCTGTATGGGAAATCATTATGGGACTGCTCGGCTTAGCTCTCATTATCATTGGCTATTATGTATCCTCTCAGCTCTTCGGAGGTAAATTTACCGAGATGAATCAGCTGATGATCGGGATGCTTTTTATTCTGGCAAGTGTCATTATCGGAACCTATCTGTTCTATAAAGGATCGGTAAGCTTTATTTTTAATCTGATTCGTAAACATCGTAAAGGCTACTTATCGATAAGTGAAGTGCTTTCTCTGTCGTCCATTATGTTCCGGATGAAGTCAAATGCGCTATTACTCACGATTATCACTACCGTGTCGGCGCTTGCGATCGGTCTTCTGTCACTTAGCTATATTTCATATTACTCAGCAGATTCAACAGCTAAGAACAGTGTTCCTAATGACTTTTCATTTTCTACAGTAGAAACGAAGGATAAATTTCTAACAGAGCTTACGAACCAGCAAATTGCATATAAAGAAACGTTTAGAGAGCCGGTTATGCTGAAATTTGATATTTCACATATTTTGATTGGCGACAATACAATTTCTAGTAGTTTAAAAGACAGCTTTGTCATTCCTGTCATTTCAAAATCACAGGCGGGCAGCATAGATGTAAAACCGGGGGAAGTCCAATTCGCAGGTTATACCGGCGCAATCAGCTCATTTATGACGCTGAAAGATAAAGGTGAAGTAACCCTTCTTGGACCAACAAAATCACAGACATTGCAGCTCACTGGCATGAACGAAGAATCTCTGCTCAGTTATTATTACAGCGGCGGAATGCCTACTGCCATCGTTGATGACAGTGTATATGAAGAATTCCGCGAAGAGTATGATTCGGAGTACCAGAGTGAATATAATTCTGCATATTATGGCATCGATATCACCGATCGTTCCAAGCTCTCTGCTGCTAATGATATTTTTCATGCACAAGGGTTTGACTCCCAAAGTTCCTCTCATCTGGGGTTATCTCAGCTGGATATGAAGCTGGCACAGATCGAAAATATGGGTCTGATCATGTTTATTGTCGGATTCTTGGGACTTACATTCCTAATTACTTCCGGATGTATCCTATACTTTAAACAAATGGACGAAAGTGAGGAAGAACGACAAAACTATACGATTTTACGGAAACTCGGGTTCACACAAGGCAATCTGCTTCGCGGCATTCAGTATAAGCAGCTATTTAACTTTGGGATTCCGCTGATGGTAGGACTGTGTCACAGCTATTTTGCGGTAAAATCAGGCTGGTTCTTCTTCGGAACAGAAATGCTCACACCTATGATTCTGGTTATGGTGGTGTATACCGTTCTTTATTCCATCTTTGGCATTCTGTCTGTACTGTATTATAAAAAAGTAATTAAAGAGTCATTATAGAGAGTCTTTCCCCATTTAGCCCTTCTGCATCTGTACACTTGAAAAAAAGGCCGCAAGCCCTGTTATTCATGGGTTTGCGGCCTTCTGTATTTTATTCTAATTAAGCACTTTTAGTGTATGGTCCTGCGCTTCTGCCTTCTCTTTTCTGCCTACCATTACGTAGTACACGAAGAATGAGATCACAAGCAGTCCTGCCATCACCATGTACATCCCTCTATATCCAATGAATGGAGTCAGGAACCCAAGTAAGAACGGACCTACGCCGATTCCAAGATCTAAGAAGATATAAAAGGTAGAGGTAGCCAGCCCCATACGGTGTACAGGTGATTTTTTCACTGCATATGCCTGTGCACTTGCCTGGGTTGTACCATATCCAAGACCTACAAATACCGCAGACAGTAAGAGGATGAGTCCTGAATGAACCTGACTAAGCATGATCATAGCAATAATAAAACAGATAATAGCCGGATACATTACAAAGTTAACGCCATGTTTATCAAACCATTTGCCTGTGAACGGTCTTGTCAGAATAACAACAACCGCATATACGATGAAGAAGAAACTGACGACTTCTGTAAGATTGATCTGTCCAGCATACAGTTTTAAGTAAGAAAGAATGCTAGAATAGGCAAGCCCCATAAACAGAATTGTGATCGCAATAGGTATTGCCTTAGGCTCGAAGAAATTAGAGATTTTAAAGCCTTTCATTTCACTCTTTTGTTCTGCAGTCAGCGTAAGTTTAGGCACGTTCAAGAATAAGCCGGCCAGCAGTGAGAATACAGCAAGTACAGCACATAATACAAAGTTTCCTGTGACTGAGCTGTTATTACTGATCAATACACCGAGGAAGGGCCCGATTGCAGAAGCAACGATAATACTTACCCCGTAATAGCCTGTCCCTTCCCCTCTTCTGCTGTGTGGTATAAGACTAGCAGAGATGGTACCTGTGGCTGTCGAAGCCAAAGCAAACGCTAAACCATGAAAGAAACGAATAACAAGCAAGGTAGTTATACTGCTGATAAAGAAGTAACACAAGCTAAGGATGGTAAAGAAAATAAGTCCTATAAATAACATACGTCTACGACCTACATTCTCCATCAATCTTCCCGCTGCAATACGACCAATAAGAGCGCCGATAACAAAAATACTAGATCCTAACGCTGCGATGCCATCACTGACATGAAACTCATCGATCGCATAGGAAGGAATAATAACGACAAGCAAATAAAAACATAAAAACAATAAGAAGTTCACACCAAAAACGATGAGGAAGTCTTTTGTCCATAATCGTTCTCTTGTATCTGCAGTTTCCAACTCCATCACCTTTTTTCAATAATTTTGTTTCGGACTTGATCCATCACCTGAATGACCAAATTCTGTTCCTCAGGCGTTACTCCCTCCATAATGCTCTTCTCATACTCATCCAGCAGAAGACGGATTTGCGATGCTGTTTCCTTGCCCTTCTCCGATAACTGGATCCTTTTCTCCCGCTTGTCACTGACCGGAACTTGCTCCACATATCCAAGACGCAGAAGCGTCATTACCGTTCTTGTAATCGTTGGTTTCTCCACATATAAATGTTTGGATAGCTCCACGAGCGAAAAACTAGTCTGGTACATATCAAGGTAATACATGATAGACCACTGGGCGTTGTGAAGCTCATAATTCGCAAGAATACGATTCAGCTCACTGACAAAGGGACGATAAAGCAAAAAGTATTTATGAAAAAAAGTTCTATGGTCCTCCATTTTAAACCTCCGAAATTTAGTTACTCTAGGTAACTACTTTCTTAAGTATAGTGATAATTCTTACATATGTAAAGTTTTTTTCTGAAAACTTTTGTAAAACTCCCGCTTTTTTTCAGGATGTTTCATTATTCGTTCTATTTGTGAAGATGCCGCCCAGCTCGTAAGTTAAGACGAAAAAAGCAACCTCCCTCTGGCTTCCTTACCAGGGTGATTGCTTTTTGTTCTGCCAATGACAGATTAGTTCGTTTTCGCTTTTTTGAAAATCAAATGATCAAGTGACCAGCGTGTTACTTCTGCAAATACAAGATACAGAGCAATGAGCATGAACGAGAGATCAAGCTCGTACCCATTAAGCAGCCCCATAGAGAGCTTAGTAGTTAGTACGGCTCCAAGCAGAATAATGAACAAGATAGCGGACACATAACGTGTAAACAAACCGAGGATCAGCAGAATTCCTCCGATAAGTTCGACAGGCCCCACGATATAAGCCATAAATCCAGGAATATGGATACTCTCAAACCATCCAGCTACATTGCCAAGCCCTGTGTTGAACTTGTCCATCCCATGTGCAAGAAATAAAATACCGAACACAACTCTCATAATCGTAGTCACTATATTCATTTTCATCATACTTCCCCCTAAATACGTCTCAATATATTAGTAATACAGAACTTTTATTTATATACATAATTACATGGCACTTGTGTTCATGTCAACAAAAATATAGTTAATATATATTTTATATTTGTATTTCTAATATTTTAACCTGCTTAATGATCCCAAAACTGTGCGATTCTCCCCACAAAGTGATAAACTATAAGGAATGATAAGGTTGGGATGAAAGGATGAATAACCCTTGGATATTGGCTCTACCATTCGTTCTATACGTAAACGCAAAAACATTACCATTGCTCAAATATGTGAAATGACAGGTTTATCTCAAGGTTTCATGAGTCAGGTGGAGACGAACAAGACCTCTCCCTCTATTGCTACACTTGAACATATTGCTGGGGCACTGGGGGTTCCTTTAGCTTATTTACTGCTGAAGAAAGAAGAACAGATGCAGATTATTCGCAAGGAAGATCGAAAGCAGACCTCAAGCGGGCCTGATGAGCTGAAAGTATCTCATCTTGCCACCACCAAGCACGGCCGTATGATGATTGTTGAAATGCCGCCTGGATCTTCTACCGGAGAGGAGCCGCACGCTCACGAAGGGGAAGAAGTTCATCTTGTCATGAAGGGAACAATCTTAGCTGAACAAGGAGAAGATGAAATAGTACTAACGGAAGGTGATTCCTTTAGCTGGAATGCCTGTACTCCGCACAAAGTAAAAAATATTGGTGAGGAAACAGCACTCATCATGATCTCGGTATATACAGACGAACCCAAAGATTGGACTGTGCTTTAGCCAGCCATACAATCCAGGAGTGAAACGACACAATTACAAAAAAAGCCTGCACTGACATAGGTCAGAGCAGGCTTTGCTATTATCTATTCAGCCCCTGTGCTGAGATGAGCAGCTGGGCTATGCTTTATTTTTCTTAATTGAAGAAGGGAGTCTTTTATGTCTTGTCCATCTTCCATTTGCTTGCTGCAGAGCACACTGCACTCACGGAAAGCGGCATGCTGACAGCCATAGCATGTACCATGCTGAATGCGGGTCAAGGCCTCATTAATCGCTTCTCCGGTATGATCATAGAAATGAGATTCTCCGATCTTCTGGTATAATCCAGTCCGCTGTAATAAGGATAACGGCTGTGACTGAATACCCGAAATGAGCAGCTTGCCTCCTGCAGAATGCACCTTTTCGACAAGTGTTTCTAACATGAGTTCAGCTGTTGTATCCATAAAAGGAACTTTCCCCATTCGAAGCAAAATCACTTTATTCTTTTCTGCCGCGGATAAAGGAATCGTGTCATCAAACCGGTAAGCTGCACCAAAAAATAACGGCCCTTCCATCGTGTAAATTCCAATTTGCGGGCAATCATGATGTTCGCTCACCATATGAGGTTTTACTTTGACGGTCTCTGGATCAGGGAGTACTTTAGATACGTTATGCGTATCTCCCATTTGCTTCACAAACAGAATAGCGGCGAGCACAAGACCTACCTCAACCGCAAGCGTTAAATCCGTAAACACGGTAAGCAAAAAGGTAATGACAAGCACGATGGAATCTCCCGTCTTTGTCTTGAACAAACGAGCAAACTCTTTTCGCTCACTCATATTCCACGCAACCACCATCAACACAGGCGCCATAGCTGCTAGAGGAATGTTTGAAGCGTAAGGTGCAAATAGTAAAAGGATTAAGAATACAACGATCCCGTGAATGATCCCTGACATCGGGGATACGGCACCGCTTTTAATATTGGTAGCTGTTCTTGCGATCGCTCCGGTTGCGGCAATCCCGCCAAACATCGGAGCAGCAATATTCGCAATGCCTTGACCGATAAGTTCTCTGTTACTGTCATGCTTTTCTCCCGTCATTCCATCAGCAACGACCGCAGATAGCAAGGACTCAATGGCTCCGAGCATCGCAATCACAAAAGCAGGCTGTATGAGCTGTGTTATTCGTTCCCAAGTAATATGAGGGAACTGAAACTTAGGAAGTTCACTCGGAATAGCCCCATACGCAGAACCAATGGTAGCTACTTCGCCTTTAAAGAACAGACTTGCTACCACAGTTGCCAGGACTAGACCCACTAGGGATCCAGGCACTTTAGGAGCATATTTTTTCAGCACTAAAATAGCCACCAAAGAGACGACAGCTGTGATGATACTATATATATTTATAGTAGAGATGTGAGCACCAATCTCTTTCATATTGTCGATAAAAGCTTCGTGACGCTCCATCCCGGTGAGACCTAGAAAATTCCCAATCTGACCTGTAAAAATAATAACCGCAATCCCTGCTGTGAACCCGATGGTAACCGGTCTTGGAATAAACTTAATAAGTACTCCAAGCTTAAATACGCCCATCAGTACCAACAAGACACCCGCCATCATCCCTGCAATAAGCAGGTTTTCATATCCATACTGCATCCCAATCGCAAAAAGAATCGGGATAAAGGCGCCCGTCGGGCCGCCAATCTGAAACTTTGACCCACCAAACAAGGAGATCAGAATCCCGGCAATAATCGTCGTATAAATTCCGTACTCCGGTTTCACACCGGATGCAATAGCAAAAGCCATCCCTAGAGGAATGGCAATAATTCCAACGATTGTACCTGACACGATATCCTTACGCAAAGAAGCCATATTATAGCCTTTGAATCGGCCCCATCCTGTCATATACGATAACCTTCTTTTCTTTAAATATTTGATTATTTGAATATATGAAGTATAATACGACGCCATGCCAAAAAAATCAACGTCAAAAATCACAACACGCTCACTTTCGCGTCTTGTTAATTTTTACGCATATCTTCGAGCATGGAAATCGCACTGACTAATTGTTTATCAAAAATTTGTTTGGCTACAGCCAGCAGTTCCTTAATAAGAGGATCTCGAAGGGAGTAGATCACGGAAGTTCCTTCTTTCACACTAGACACCACATTTTTAGAGCGAAGTACGGCAAGCTGCTGAGAAACGGCAGAACCTTCGGATCCAAGAATCGTCTGAATCTCGTTAACTGTTTTTTCTCCTTCGCTGAGTACCTCAAGTATTCGGATACGCATAGGATGAGCCAGCGCCTTGAAAAATTCAGCTTTAAATTGTTGGACTTCATTATTCATAGGTAGTTAACTCCTTGGATTGTTCCTGAAAATATATTGTTATCATAGCACAGGACCTGCTGTGCTGAAACCTCTAGTCAAAAGTTGACTATTCAGTGACCTTATCTGCTGGGTAATGGATAAAAGATACTGAATTATAAATAACCTTACAATAGAGGAGACCATGGATTATGAAGCAAGCCATGATTATTATCAATCCTTCTTCCGGAAAAGAAGAGGCACTGGAGTACGTCCGCCAAGTGGAAGATATTTTGCGTAACAAGGGATATGAAGTCCGTGTAAGTGAGACTGCTAAACCACTCGATGCAACCAAATTCTGTCTGCAGGCCTGCAAGGAATATGTTGATCTTGTGATCTCTATTGGTGGTGACGGCACCCTTCACGAGACGATTAATGGACTCATAGACCAAGAACACCGCCCTACACTCGGTGTAGTTCCTCTCGGTACAGTTAACGATTTCGCCCGCGCGCTGAACATTCCCCTTAATCCGGAAAAGGCCATTCAGACCCTCACATCGTCTCTCGTCAAAACTGTAGATATTGGAAAAATGAATGACCGCTTGTTCGCCAATGTCGTTGCAGCAGGTTCATTAGCGGAATCCTTATCTTCCGTATCTTCTGAGGAGAAGACGAAGCTTGGTGCTTTTGCTTATTTGAAAGAAGGATTCAAAGAATTAATAAAAACATCATCACACCCTCTTACCATTACGCATGATGGGGAGACTTGGAGCGGTGAGTCCCTATTATTTGTCGTTGCACTCACGAACTCCGTAGGCGGCTTTGAAAAAATGGTGCCTGAGGCATCTGTTGATGACGGTCTGCTCCACTGTTTTATCATAAAAGATATTAACGTATTTAGTACGATTACCGTAGGTACATCTTTGTTATTTGGAAGCCTGAAAGAACATAAAGATGTCGTCTATTTTACCGCCAAAGAGGTTCAAGTAACTTCATCAGCGCAGCTGCACACCAACGTCGATGGCGAGGATGGTCCTCCTCTTCCGCTCGAACTCCGCATTCTGCCTTCTCATATTCAGGTTATTGTGCCGGAAGAGTAGTTAATTATGCTGTTATGAAGCCTTGCTGTAAGGGTGGACACAGTTCCGCCCTTTTTCCTTCGCCATATAGAGAGCCTCATCCGCCTGTCTCATAAGTGTAATTAGAGGAAGGGTTTCACCCTGCTGTATATGGACATGCGACACTCCAAAACTGGAGGTGACCCGGACCTCCTTGCCATTCACAAGCATACACTTGTCAGCAACATGAGCTCTTATGGAATCAGCGACTTTATATGCCTCGGTCAGCGAAGTGTCCGGCAGACATAATATGAATTCATCGCCGCCATACCTGCCTGCAATATGTACCGGCTGTATATTGATTTTCACTGCTTCTGCTACATGGGTGAGAACAATATCACCTGCTTCGTGTCCAATTTTATCATTCACTTGTTTAAAATAATCAACATCAAACATAATCATGGAGAAAGATCCTCCTGATTGACTGAGCTTGTTCAAATAGTCCTCCGATTCACGCATCAGTGCCCTTTTATTGAGCATTCCCGTTAAACTGTCGGTATCGGCAAGTTCTTTTAACTTTTCCTCCATAACCACTCTTTCTGTAATATTGGCAAAAGAAACAATGGTTCCGACTCTTTCCTTACGTTTATTTCGAATGGGTGCAAAATGGATATGATAATAACGTGTCTCTCCATGATGTAAAAACTGCTGATCTTGCTCTCTTCCTGCCTCAATAATCGCAATCAGCTCAGGATAACCGCTAAACGCTTCACTAATCTGCTTTCCGATCGCTTTCTTATGAAGTGCAGGTACGATATCCAGCATAGCCTGATTATAATCAACGACCCTTTCTTTTTCGTTAAGCACCACAATTCCATCTCCCATATTCTTAAATACAATATGTCTTGCAATAGGGATGACATCAAACATTTGGTAGCGCAAGAGTGCAATACCATGAAATACATAAGAAATACTTGTGAAAACCGGCCCTAAGTCCAATCCATACGGACTCAGCTCCATCAAATAAAGAAATCCGCCAATTAGTGGAACGATCAGCCCGGTGACCATTACGAGAATTTGAGACCGGAACTTGGAACTGTGTGCACTGCGAAGGCCTCGGAATAGTATAGTAATACTTGCAATCATGCAGCCGTATAAGAAAGCCGTATGCACACCAAACCATAACCCATATTCTAAATCCACCATAGGAAAAGGACGATCGCTGCGGAGTTTCATTGATGTGTAGTACAGATGGTGAAAGTCGTTTGTCGCTTGAAGCAATAGAGTGATCGCAGGAATCAGAAATAGACTGTAGAAAATAGACCGTCTTAGCTGAACTCCCACGTATTCTACACACATGAGTAAAGTAAAAACCGGAATCAGCACCAGTGGTATATACTCAATTCTAATCCAGAACATAATCCGCTCTATAGAGGTACTCACCAGTTCAAAAATATACGCAAATGAAAAAAGGGAGGCTAACAGAGATAATACAATGTAATAACGACCTCCCGGAGAATTCCTAAATGTCAGCGTACCGTAAATGCATAAACAGAGACTGAGTGTCCCTCCAAATAGAATAATAATAATAGGTGCAAGCAACGCTTCTGTCATACTCATATTCCCATCTTCACCAGCTCCGATTTTAAATCTTGATGCCTTATTATATAGCAGAAACTTCCATAAAAACAGCAGAAAATTACAAAAATCGACAAATCAAAAAACCTCGAAATCCTCTCTGTTACAGGAGAATCGAGGTTTTTTATAGGTTAGAAGCTTAGATACCGCCTGCAGCTTCCCATTTTGCAATCTCTGTACGGACCATAGGGGCTACTTTGGTGCCCAGCAGTTCGATCGCCCGCATTACGTCCGCGTGCGGCATCGTACCAAGAGGAACATGCAGCATAAACCGGGTGATGCCCACATTTTTGCGTAGATAAATGATCTTCTCTGCCACTGTCTGCGGATCACCTACATATAGTGCTCCTTCGAGACTACGAGCGGCATCATAACTCGAACGAGTATAAGAAGGCCAGCCACGTTCCTTGCCAATCACGTTCATGCTCTGCTGCGTCGGCAGGAAGAAGGTATCTACTGCAGACTCTAAATCATCACCTACAAAACCATGAGAATGAGAGGCAACCGCCAGCTTGGAAGCATCATGACCAGCATGGGTTGCTGCTTTTTTATATAACTGAACGAGCGGCGCAAACTGAGTCGGTCTGCCCCCAATGATCGCAAGTACCAGCGGTAAACCAAGTAGACCGGCACGAATGACGGACTCCTGATTGCCGCCGCTTCCAATCCATATTGGCAGCGGATCTTGCACCGGACGCGGATATACGCCTAGATTTTGAATTGCCGGACGATGTGTACCGCTCCAGGTTACTTTTTCGGATTCACGTAACTTTAGTAAGAGATCCAGTTTTTCATCAAATAACGTATCATAATCGTTCAGATCATATCCAAACAAGGGGAAGGATTCAATAAAGGAACCCCGTCCTGCCATAATCTCTGCTCGGCCATTTGAAATCCCATCTAGTGTAGCAAAATCCTGAAAGACACGTACAGGATCAGCCGAAGACAGCACTGTTACTGCACTTGTTAAGCGAATATGGCTTGTTTGGGCTGCTGCTGCAGCCAGTACCATAGCGGGACTCGAAGCCGCATAATCTTTTCGATGATGCTCCCCTACTCCATATACATCAAGGCCTACCTCATCTGCAAGCACGATCTCCTCGACTACTTCACGCAAACGCTGTGCGTGACTCATGACTTCACCTGTGTGCACATCTGGAGAAGTTTCTGCAAACGTACTAATTCCAATTTCCATCCTAACCCCTCCAATATATTTAGACTTAAAATTGTAAGTAAATAACTTTATTATAATAACTATATATTGAGGGTTTCTCTTGGTTTTAGCAAGAAGTTTCTCCAATATTGGATAGAGAACTCTTATTGTATGCAAAATGTAAAAAGAGCTGTTTATCCCAAGTTAGCTTGCTTGAACAAGCCATTGGTTGAACAACTCTGTATGTGAAATGACTATCTATTTTTATTTTTTCATCGCAGACTGAGCGGTACGGAGTACGGAAATGATTTTATCGCACCACTGATCAAACTCCTCATCTTCTACCTGATACTCAGGATGATCAAGAATATAATCTACCGTCTCCCTAATCCCCTGATCTACCCTCGTTGTTGCTGCATATTCTGGAACCAGTCTTTTCAGCTTGGAATTATCAAAAACAACGGTGTTGGCCTTATCCCCGAGCAAGCCGCCGCGATAATCTTCACTGCTGCAAGCATCGAGAAATTCAGAAGCGACATGAACAGCGTTCAGTTTCACTCCGAGTGCATCAGCAATTGTTTCGTAAATCTGATTCCAAGTAACGGATTCATCCGAGGTAATATGCACGGACTCTCCTATAGCATGAAGATTTCCCATAAGACCAATGAATCCCTTTGCAAAATCACGATTATGTGTCAACGTCCATAAGGAGGTACCATCTCCATGAATTAAAACCGGCTTATTTTCCAGCATTCTTTTCGCAACCTGCCACGTTCCCTTGCTGCCATGAACACCAAGAGGGATAGAGCGCTCGTCATACGTATGGCTAGGTCTAACAATCGTAATTGGGAACCCGTCTTCTCTGTATAATTTCATTAAATAGTCCTCGCAGGCAATTTTGTTGCGAGAATATTCCCAATACGGATTGGCTAGCGGGGTTCCTTCCGTAATTCGGTAATCCGATAGGGGTGTCTGATAGGCAGACGCAGAACTTATAAATATAAATTGCTTGGTTTTCCCTTTAAAAAGCCGGTAATCCCGCTCAAGTTGAGCTGGTTCAAAAGCAATAAAATCAGTGACAACATCAAAATGAAGATCTTCAATTAAAGTCGCTACTTCTTCTTCGTTACGAATATCCGCAGTTAGTATATGTGCCCCTTGGGGTAAGTCTGTATTTCGGTTTCCTCTGTTCAGCAAGTACAACTCACAGCCTTGTTCTATTAGCTGTCTAGAAATTGCTGTACTAATGGTACCTGTTCCTCCAATGAATAGCACTCTCATTACTGCACCTCCGAAGATTAGAATAGGACGATTCTAGTTTAAGATAGCATGCATGCCCATCGATTACAATTTGTTGCTATTCTACCAATACTAAAGGGGATGTTTGCTGATTTAAGCTTGACATTATGTATAAAAAAATTAATTACTTCAGAGGTTAAAAAAACATCGGCAACTAAGGACATTAACTCATCGTCCTCAGCTGCCGATGTTCTATATCGAATAAATTATACCTTTTTAACAAACTCTGACTTTAATTTCATCGCTCCAAATCCGTCGATCTTACAATCGATATCGTGATCTCCGTCAATCAGGCGGATATTTTTCACTTTTGTACCGATCTTGATCACAGATGAGCTTCCTTTTACTTTCAGATCCTTAATTACAGTTACGGTATCTCCATCGTTTAGCACGTTACCATTCGAATCTTTAATTACTCTTGTATCTTCATTGCTTTCCATATCAGCAGGGTTCCACTCATGGAAACACTCGGGACATACTAGTGAAGTTCCATCTTCGTACGTATATTCAGAATTACATTTCGGACAGTTAGGCAAATCAGACATCTTTTCATTCCTCAATTCCTTAGATATTTGTTTGTCGTAGACAGACCTTTCGGTCCTTAGTCCGTTCTATAATATCATAATTTTCAGATATTAAGAAATATGCAAATAGATTTAGTCTTGTAAACGGTAACAGTTGTATGTCAAAATCAATAGGGAGCATAGTTTGTCTACATAAAAAGGAGGAACATGAATGAGAACGATGAAACTTGGAAGCAGTTCACTTGAAGTACCCGTAATAGCGGTAGGCTGTATGCGTATAAACTCTTTGGATAAAGCAGGAGCTGAACATTTTGTTCAAACCGCTCTTGAAGAAGGAGCTAACTTCTTTGATCACGCGGATATTTACGGCGGTGGAGAATGCGAAGAAATTTTTGCAGATGCCATTCATATGAACGATGACATCCGAGAAAAGATCATCCTCCAATCCAAATGCGGTATTCGAAACGGCATGTTTGATTTTTCCAAAGAGCATATTTTAGATTCCGTTGACCGTATTTTGGCTCGTCTCAAAACCGATTATCTAGATACCTTGCTGCTTCATCGTCCAGATGCACTTGTTGAACCAGAAGAGGTAGCAGAGGCTTTCGATATTCTAGAGAGTTCAGGTAAAGTTCGTCACTTTGGGGTGTCCAACCAGAACCCAATGCAAATTGAACTCCTAAAGAAATATGTGAAACAGCCGTTAATTGCAAATCAGCTGCAGCTTAGTATCACGAACACAACCATGATTTCAAGCGGCATAAATGTAAATATGGAGAATGAAGCTGCGGTCAATCGAGACGGAAGTATCCTTGATTATTGCAGATTACATGATATTACGATTCAGCCATGGTCCCCGTTCCAATATGGATTCTTTGAAGGGGTGTTCCTTGGAAGCGATAAATTCCCTGAACTGAATCAAGCCATTGACCAGATTGCGGAGAGATATTCGGTAAGCAATACAACGATGGCAATCGCCTGGTTACTTCGCCATCCTGCACAAATGCAGCCTGTCATTGGAACCATGAATTTGGAGCGTCTAAAAGACTGCTGTAAAGCAGCTGATATTCGTTTGACTCGTGAGGAATGGTATGAAATTTACCGCGCAGCCGGGAATGTACTTCCATAAAATAGTTATGAAACGATGATTAATAAGCCAGCCTCTGTTCTACGGAACAGAGGCTATATTTTTAGAAACCAACCTGCTACTCTGCTAAAGTTGTTACCTCTATGGAGTTCGAACCGGAGGAATAAGACAACAGCAAGCCTGATCTGCATCAGCGGGCTGAAAGACAACCGGTTGTAAATGTCCTGCGTACCGAATGGTAGTATTCTCTGTGTCAAAGTAACGCAAGGCGTCATATACGAATTTGCTGTTTAATGAAACTTGAAAATCCATGCCGGTTTTCATCGAGGCCGAGAGTTCGTCATTCATATCCCCTACTCCGGAGAGATTAGAATGAAGCTTTATTTTGTTACCAATGATGGAGAAATGAATGATATTTTCGCTTGCAAGTACAGAGGCACGTTCTATCGATTGCATTAGGCTTGCGGTATGGAGGGTCACCTCTGACCCAGTCAATTTAGGAATGAGATGTTCCGTATGAGGATAATCCCCTTGAAGAAGGACGGATTGGAGCGTTAACTGACCAGATAAGAACCTAATGTTATTGGTGTCGATTTGAATTTCTGTTGTACCTTCCCCTTCCATCGTTTTCACTATTTTAAGCAGTTCTTTGATACTTTTTCTAGGTACCACCACTCGCTGGGCCCTATCATGCTTAACCTCTAGTACTTCTATAGTCATTGTTGCTAATTTTATACTATCTGTTGCCGTCAAAGTCAGCTTCTTGTCCTTGTACTCAAAGAGCACACCTGTTAAGAGTGGCCGTGACAATGTATCTACTGTAGCTGACAAGGTTTGTTTTATCGCTGATCGAAGAACTTTGTTAGATACAAGGAACCTGCTCTTATCGTCACCTGCACTATGCCGCAGTAAAGGAAAATAATCTGCCGATTCTTTCCCCTTTATACGAAAACGAGCTTTATTTGAAGAGATGATAAGAGTCGATTTATCGCTCGCCTTTAACGTAACGTGCCCTGCGCCTAACTTCCGTATAATTTCGTATAAGTATATCGCTGGAACGATTATGCTTCCTGTCTGCTCTATAGAACAGATGTAGTCATCACGGTCTCCAGTAACCGTATGTTCAAGGATCAAAGTGGAGTTGCTTGCTGTAAATATAAGTCGATCCTTATTAGCCTGAATATGTAATCCTGAGTTTCCTGGCATCGTATCTTGGGATACCGCTCTCATGATAAGCCGAAGTACTTTGTACAATTCCTCTCGTTCAACTACCAGAAGCACATTCATCACCTCAGCCTCTCTAACCTATGTTTTTAAACTAAAGGTATTGTGAAATGGATTCACCTCGATGAAAAATATTGCTCCATCATCGTGCGTATCGCTTCTGATTTAGATAATTCTAATTCTGCACAATGTTTATCGAACTGCTCCCACATCTCCTCCGTTAAGGTCAGCGATACCTTCTTCGTTACACCTATACTTTTTCGTCCTGCCCCTTCACGAAGCCCGCCTTTGGTAAAAAGAAATCCTAGCTGACCTTCTTTATTAGAGATGCCTACTTTAATATTGTCATCAGTCAAATTCATCCCTCCTAAGGATTGAATTAAGTAACTTTAATCATTTATATAATTTAATCATATCACCACTCTGATCTATTTACAATATTTTCAAGGACGGTAGAAACACAAATAAAATGAGACCTCCCATTCTCACTTTCTGAGATGATATCGTAGGACCCTTCTATTTGATTAGTAACTAGTGAACAAATCAACAACCAGAATGAGTAACCAGATCAAAAAGGTAGAGCCACATATGATGATTTCAAAAAAATGCAGTCGCATTACTTTATAATCACTCTGTTTGGCTTGGCGAACTCCGAAGAAGTCACCATGCTGAAAAATATAAATAAAACCACAAGCAAAAACGAAACCACCCGTAATAAATGTCCCAGAAGGTAAACTCATTACATAGTAGGGATTCCCGCTTGTCTCTAAGCCCAAAGTAAACCCAAACTGCTTAGATAATAAAAAAGTGAACACAATCAGGGTGAACAGAATCAGCGGTATACTAAAGGGATGTCTTCGGTAATCAATTCGTTTCAGAAGATCTTGAACTCTACGGCTTTTCGGTTCAAGATCGGCCTTGATTTGGTCTTCCGTTTCCTCTTGCACAATCTCCAAAAACCAATAACCGGTCATCCCTATAAAAATAACAGGATTCAGCAGACTTATTGCCAACACAAAATCATAAATAGCAAGAAGAATAAAGAAAATAAGCAAGATTAAAAATGCTCTATTTGCTATTTTCTCACCATCTGCCCATACTTTCTGGAGAAAAACTCGGTGATCCTTACCTCCCCCTGCTTTACTATTTACTCCAATCGGAGTCACCTGCCTCTGTCCAAGCAGAATGATTAGATGAGCAGCCAAAGTTAAGCAAAGTCCGAGGATAAGGCAGATGAACGCTTCTGCCGGATATGTATCATAGGTATCGTAATGCTCCACAATCCAAAGACCATCCACAACGACACAGGCGAGTCCAATGAACAAGATATAAGGAGCTGCCCTTTTAATCATCATTTTCGCCCCCTTTGCTTCTTCAAAATAAATCGGTATATGTTAACATACGAGAGAATGTGAAACATAAAACTTACAATTCATATCTTATAATGTATTATAAGGAAATTCTAGCATAGACATCGTTATTCTCAAGGTCACTTGCTATTCTACAAAAAAATAAGAGCACCCCGCAGGGTGCCCTTATTTTTGAATTTAACTTACTTACTATTATCGATGATATACATTAATTGTACCAAGCTGCCTTCTACTTTATAGGCAATTACAAACGTATAATATCCCTTCTCTTCATTTGTTAAATCAAAGGTAAATTTCTCAGGGGACTTCGACCATTCACTACCATCAAGCACTGTCTCTTGGGATGTTTTATTGTTTCGAATTGCTGCTGTAACAGGGATTACTTTCTTACCATCTATCCCTGTAACGAGATTATCCACTTCAACAACAGGTCCATTTAATTGGGCTACCTCCATGTATTGAGGGTCCATAGTGAAGTTACTCAGTTTCACCAAGCCGCCAATCGGAGAGAAATCGGTGACTTCATTTCCACTGATATTAAGGGTCTCCAGATTTATAGCATACTCTAATCCTTCAAGAGAACGAACTCGATCTCTCCCCTTAGGCAAACAGATTAATGAAGTAAGATGATACATATCACCTAGTGTAACTTCCCCGGTAACGCCTAACGTTTTCTTAATGGTGTCGTTTAAATAACTGTCTTTTACCGTTATGACTTGAGTAAGATCTATCTGTTTCAAACCTTCTTTTGCGCTATGTAAAGCTTTTATTGCTGCATCAACTTCATTTTGAGTTGCTCCCTGATTAACAAGGACTTCTTCTGCTTTTGCTAAGCTCGTTGTGAACACCTCGATACTTTCTGAAGTGTATCCTTCTAAAATAACCGCTTTTGCTTCCTCGATTGCTTGTCCAAGCTCATCCGTAAACAAGCGATTGGCATTAGCATAATGCAGCTTCGTATCTCCCCATGTTGCGTGGTCAGACCCATTTCCATTCCCACCATCGGTAACAACTAACCTAAGTTCTTTTGCTCCATTGATATCCACTTGAATGAACTTCTGCGGATCTCTTGAATTCATCAGTCCGCTGTCAAACTTCTTCTCTCCATCTACAAATACTTCGAAACTGATGGAACCTACAGAACCATACATCTGACGATCCACCCCAACGAAAGAGGTGAAGTAATCAACATTCTTATCCGTTAGATCATACACAATAGTGGAATTAGAGTGTGCACCAATCCCTCTTTTGTAGGAAATTTCTCTGCTATGCTCATCCGTCAATCGTAAGGTCTTCGCACTAATAGAGATGTCTTTCAGCGGTGCTGTATAACTGTTCTGCGTGGAACTCCAGTCGTAATCGGTTAGATACGTATAATCTTCCATATCCACAACAGCGATCGTTCTTGTCTTTGTGGACGTATTTCCATCAAGGTCAGTTACCGTATAAGTAATAGGGTATTCTCCCGCTCTATTAAAATTAACTTGATCTTCACCCGCCACGATGACCTCGGAAGTTAAATCACCATCTTCTGCATCAACAGCCGAATAATCAGCACGAATCGTAATTTCTTGACCTACTGTAGTAGATACGGATTTAGGTATGAAAAGCTCAGGTGCACTTGAAGCCGTCGTAAATTTAGCACCAGCCCATACGGTATGATCTTGTGTGTTACCATCACCGGCATCCGTTGTTACAAGTTTCACTTTTTTCGCTCCTGCAACCGGTACTTTTATGAATTCATGCTCTGTGCTTGCTTTCATTACATCACTAGAAAATTTCTTCTCACCATCTACATACACCTCAAATATAGCTGATGCCCTTGTTCTATCGGCTGCATAATCAACGCCGATAAAACTTTCAAAAAAGTCATACCCTTTACCCTCAATATTGTATATCAACTCAGAGTTAGCATGTACTCCGATGCCTTTTGCGTATGTGGCCGTAAGCCCTTGTCTGAGAAGCGTAATTGCATTGCCGCCTGGCGCTGTATCTTTTTTGAACTGACCATAACCTACTTTAGCCGATTCTGCAGTCAGATCAGAAGCATACTCCAAGTTACTTGTTACAATAACATTCGCTGTTTTCGTCAAAGTTGTCCCTTCGCTCTGAACTTCGTACACCACTTTATAGCTTCCTTTTTTCGTAACATCCACATCGCTTGATTTAACAACGACTTCCCTTGTAATCTCTTTTCCTTGATAATCTGTTGCTTTTACATAATCTACTAGATCAAACGTTTGATTTAATTTCAGGGTTATCTGCTCTTCTACTGATAATTTAGGCTGGAATGCCTTACATTGGGTCGGGTTTAATGGGTTCAACTTTTTATCATACGCAATGATTTTATAGGTATGGTTAATGCTTGTATCTACATTTGTATCCATGAACTGACTCTTGCTTGTGAAACCAACGAGGATATCATCTCTGTAAATTTCATAACCTAAGATATCATCCTGATACTTCTCATCTATACTCATGTTTAAGGTGTTCGTCTTAGCCGCAGCATTTACTAAAGTACTGACCTGCACTGAATAGGTTGCATCTTTATCTTCAATTCCTGTTCCTTCATATGTAAGAACCGAATTATTTAAGTACCAAAGTTTCTTCGGCTCTGGATACTTAGCTGTCTTTACTCTTGTCTCCTCTGTAACAGTGAAACCATGTCTAGCAAAATAACTGCTTAAGTCATAGCCCAATAGCTCAGAAGAAAATTCTACATAATATTGTTGTTTTGAAATATCTCCGTTTGTAAGAGAAACCTTCCGTTCACGGTACATCTGGGACAGTTCTCTCCAGTATCCTGGATGAGCAAGCTCCAATTGCCAGTAAGCACCGAGCTGTGCAGCAAGCCCTTGCTCACTCATGGCAGCTCTATTTTCTTCAATTACGTAGTTATAGATCGTTTCAAAAGGAATACGGTCATCAATTGCAAAACTGTCATTCATATTATGGGCTTCCACTGACATCAGCATAGATACCATATTGTTGGTCACTTCGGGATATTCCCGTTCTCCGATCGCAAGACGGTGCCCGATTTCATGGTTCAGTCCCCATCCGGGAGCCACCTTTCTGAAATCAGACAACATCAATGCTACAGTTCCATTTTGAATCCCCGTATGATCACCAGCTGCGTACATCGCACCATAAGGCTGCATCAGGCGGATATTTTCACGCATCAATTTTGGATCGTTCACTTCACTGGTTCCATCTAGACCATAATTTTTGAAAATCTGATTCATCCATACGTCATAGCCGGTTATGGTATCCACTGGGTTGTTGCCTTTAGTAATAAACTGGTGATAAGCCTCAGAAGCCGTTCCTGTGAAAATGATATGGTTGCTGACCATCTCCACAACATCAACTACTTGGCGATCAGTCACATTAGGATGTGCTGCTGCATCCTCATCTATTTTCTTTTGATAGGTGATCAGCTCTTGTTTAAACTGTTCGGGAGCGGTATCCGAAGTCATCATCGGAATTTTCTCTACCCCCTCAAAACGGAGCATCGGAGCTTTCCCTTGCTCTTCTGATGTATAGGGATTAACAATATAAATGGTTCCGCCCTTCGTAACACTGCGGGAATAAGAACTTGTCGCAATTTCGGGTACGGTTATTGTATTTTTCCCTGGCTTAAGCTGTACACTTTTTGCAAAGCTCGACCATGATCCTTCTTGCTGTGTGAAGACTAAGGAAGGGATTTTGTCAGCAGACTCTACCTCTAAATAAACATGAATAATATCACCCGGTTTAGCTGCAAATCCGGTTGGCTGGTTGTTCGTACCTAGATTCATTCGTAGGTTTTGCTGTGCATGCTTTCTCATATCGCCGCGCTGTTCGGCCTTTAATAGCGTCTCTTGTAATTCTATTTCACCGCTGACCAGCTTTTTAGCTAAATCAATCTGATCTTTATAAGCAGCATTTAACGGATGTTCTTTTGCTTCTTGCTCCAGGGTAATCAATTTGTCGATTTGGTTATATTCTGGTATCACTGCACTCATCGTTCCATCTGTGAAAAGAGTATTTATAGCATCTCTAACCTTATCTTCTCGATAAAAAGAAAATTCAGCTGCGCTTGCCCAGTTTTGATTTGCTTTTTTGTATACAAACTTAATTCTCTTAAACGTTGTTGCGGCAAATTGAATTTCTACGATGTTCCCTGTGGAACCTATGTATTCTCCTGTAGTTACTAATGTAAAATTATTTCCTTCATCTGTAGCCGATCCGTATATTTCAAATTCTTGTGCAAACCCTTTACCTTTAGCGATGTCCTGTCTAGCTGCATACACGATTCGATCTAATGTAGTGATTTCATTTAACCGGAAAACAACCTCATTCGTAAATGTTGTACTATTTGGCTTTCCGGTTTCCCATTGGGTACTCATATCTCCATCAATTGCTTTACTAATCTGAGATTTTGGGTAGTTGCCGCCATTGCTTGTGATGGATGCTATGTTTGCATTTTCCATTTTATAAATACGATTGTATGTAGGTAATACCTCTTGCCCATATAAATCAAAAGGAACTACCGCTGCTTTGCTTGCCGAACCAACCTCACTTTGTGCTGCGCTTTTTGCTAGTTTAGCATTTTGCACTTCACTTGCCATAACATAACTCGTCTCACTTAACACGCTGAGAAGCATTGCCGCTGATACAGCGATTGCTATCATTTTCTTCATACTCTCTACCTCCTGATGTGATGTGCAGTACTTCACCAACCCTTACAACTTGCACAAAAAAAGCTACTCTTACAGAGCAACTTATACGCATCTAAAAAAGCATAAGAAATAAACTCCGTATTCTTATACATTCTTATATCAAAAAGCGAAACACACTCTTTGGCAGCTGGCTGACAATAGTTTATATAAAACCGTAGTCCCTATAGCTTTGCGTCCCTATGTTTCCATAAGTTTGCCTATTAAGTTTTGGGGGTACAAAAGACAATATTTACTGTCCTGTTTTATTATCGGAACGTCCCTTATGAATTACAGATAGGTAATTATCATTAAATTTTTTTGAAATATGCAGGGGGTTTGTACTTTATCCCAGTACATTTTCATTCTTATGGACTATGACGATCAAAAGTTTATATGACTCCAGTTCTGTTTCTTATGTAAAACTGACATTTGCGTGAAATTAGAGAGAAATCAAACAATAGAGTATACTGGATAGATACAGGTTAGATTAGAGACAAAAATTCTATATGTATGTGAACTGAAATATAGTGCAGAAGAGGTTGAGAATGAGTCAGAAGCAATTTACAGATTATCCTTTAGGTGAAGAAATTATAAGAGCACTTCATAGCTTAGGTTATGAAACGCCAACAGAAGTTCAATCGGAAGTCATTCCTGTCGTACTCCAAAATAAAGATTTGGTAGCCAAATCACAAACAGGCAGCGGTAAAACCGCATCCTACGGTATTCCCCTTTGCGAGCAAGTAGAATGGAACGAAAATAAGCCGCAGGCCCTCATTCTGACGCCAACTCGCGAACTTGCCCTCCAGGTAACAGAAGATATCACGAATATAGGCCGCTTTAAACGGATCAAAGCTACCCCGCTTTATGGGAAACATCCGTTTCATATCCAAAAGGCTGAATTAAAACAGCGGACTCACATGGTGGTTGGTACACCTGGACGCGTACTTGATCATATTGAACGGGGAACACTTGCGCTAGAAAGAATCGCTTATCTTGTCATTGATGAAGCCGATGAAATGCTGAACATGGGCTTTATTGAACAAGTTCAGTCGATCATTCAGGCACTGCCGAAGGATCGAGTTACGATGTTATTCTCTGCTACTTTCCCAGAAGATGTAGCCAAGTTGTCTCGTAAGTATATGAATCGTCCAACTGAGATTGAAATTAAAGCAACCGGGATCACAACAGCAACGATTGAACATACGCTTATTCAGGTACAAGAGGGAGACAAACTCGCTCTGCTGGAAGATGTCCTTATAACGGAGAACCCAGACAGCTGTATTATTTTCTGCCGTACTCAAGAGCATGTGGATTCCTTGTTCAGAGAACTTGCAGAGCTCGAATATCCATGCGATCGGATTCACGGCGGTATGGAACAAGAAGAACGATTTGAAGTGATGAACGCTTTTAGAAGAGGACAATTCCGTTACCTGATTGCTACTGATGTAGCAGCTAGAGGGATTGATATCACGAATATTACACATGTTATTAACTACGACATTCCACTGGAAAAAGAGAGTTATGTTCACCGTACAGGGCGTACGGGGCGTGCAGGCAAGACAGGAAAAGCGATTACCTTTGTTACTCCTAGAGATGGCAGACGATTAGCGGATATTGAGGCCTATATTGGGTTTGAGATTCCTAAGATGAAAGCCCCTTCCGAAGAGGCCGTTGACCTGCGCAGAGAAGAATTTGAACGAAAATTGCATGTTCGTACCGAACTTAAGAAAAATAAACGTGAGCTGTTAAACGAACAGATCATGAAGCTCAACTTCAATGGCGGCAAGAAGAAAAAATTTAGAGCGGTAGACTTTGTGGGAACCATTGCGAAACTGGATGGAATTACTGCAGATGATATTGGTATTATTACCATTCATGATCATGTAACAGATGTGGAAATTCTGAATGGCAAAGGACCTCGGGTGCTTGAGATGATGAAGGATACAACTATAAAAGGGAAGCTATTGAAAGTCCGTAAAGGAAACAAATAGAGCTTTAATTATATAAAAAGACGAGAGAGAACGCGCAGCAATATCGTTCCTTTCGTCTTTTTCTATTGCTTATTCATTTTAACCGTCTCTTCGGTTGTTGCGGGTATCGTTAAGAGAAAGGTAGTTCCCTTGCCTTTTTCACTATGCACCTCAATGTTACCCTTCACCTTATTCATGGTACTGTAAACCATCAGCATTCCAAGACCGGTTCCTTCTTCTTTCGTTGAATATCTAGGCTTATACAGGTTTGAAATTTCTTCACTAGTCATGCCAATTCCCGTGTCTTCAATTCGGACCCTAATATTCTGCTTTTTTTCCGAAATATCGATGAGAAGTGTTCCGCCTCCCTTTTCTGTCATGGCTTCAATCCCGTTTTTGTATAGATTAATAAGACACTGCGTGATTTGGTTCCGGTCGTAATGTGCCTTTAACGTGTTATTAAATGTAAGCCTCACATCGACATTATGTAACAAGGCATAAGGCATAATGATTTCGCGGGTGTAATCGATCTCTTCTCTCATGTTGGAATAAATCATATTTTCCGATTGTGGTTTAGCAAACGAGAGATAATCACTGACAATCTTCTCTGCCCGCTTCAGTTCCAGCAAAGATAAGTTAATATATCTTTTTTCTTTCTCTGTAATGGTTTTGGATTTCGCTAATAATTGCAAGAACCCATTGGTTACCGTAAGCGGATTTCTTATTTCATGAGATACACTAGCTGCCAGTTCACTAGCAACATTTAAATTTTCGGAGTAAAGGATTTGGTCGCGTCCCTTAATATTCGTAATTATTTTCTCAATAAGGATCATAATGATCAGCATTACTAGCGTATGTGTTCCAAGTGCATTAACAACAAGCATCCAGAAATCATGATCTAAATCCTTAATAATGCAAGCTAGAGTGATAAGATAGCAGCCCATAGTTAAGAAAGAGAAGAACGTTGCAGTGATAAGACGGCCTTTGGACTCTAATCTCATAAACCGCTTGCTGAACATGGGAACCACAATCAGTACACCCGTCGAGAAAAGAAAGGATTGAAGTGTTCCCTCTCCCCCCACATAAACCCGCATAATATTGAGCAAGAGATATAAAGGCAGGACACTTTTGTACCCTCCAAATAAAGCAACAATAATAAAAGGAATATATCGCAGATCAAAAATAAAGCCGGACTCTAAGCGAATCGGCATCATAATACAAAGGCTCATGGTTATTGCCGAGAGAGCCACAAAAACATAACGAATGTTACAAAAAGGCTTGTTTTCAAAAAAGATCAGAAATATGAGGACTGGAAAGAGTAAAAACAAGAAATTAAGCAGCAAGATTTGAAACAAACGTTACCTCCACTTCTAACTTTTACTACAAAAGATAGCAGTTGTAATATTTTTGGATTAATTTAGCACATGCACTAATTTATTATTATAAGTAAATTTGAACCTGCTGACTATAAAATCCGCGCCATTTCGTCCATCCAATTTTATACAATTGAAAAAAGCATCCGCGAGGATGCTTTTTCGTTAAGATCTTTATAGGAGACTTCGGAGATATGCAGATAACTCTTCAGCGGCTTTTTCGTGGGCTGTTGCCCCTGGGTGGCTTCGGGCACCCATTGTTTCTTCTGTCATATTTGGCAATTGGAATACAGAGACGTTCTGGTCTTCTGTTTTCTGCTTAAATGCATCAACCGCTCGGTATATGGCTGGCATCATGGGTATTCCTAACATTCCGTAAGCCCATACGATTTTCGCCTGCTTGTTATACTTTCTTATCTTCATAAGAAAACGAACCGCCGCATTCTCAAAGGATTGTATATCTTCCTCGTGATAGGAACCATCCTCATGTAATCGTTGTTTATAGATCTCCCCCGTTACTTCATCCTTCCATTCAGGGGAATAGAATGCTCCTCCATCATTTGTTCCGAGATTCACGACTACCACATCCGGTTGCCATGATTCGAAATCATTTTCCTCAAAGGCGCCCAAAGCTTCATTTTTCTTTCCTGTGAGAATACCGCATACCTTCTCATAATAATCGGGCATATTTGCACGCGGATTGTTATCCCAACTTGTAAGGACACCCCATCCACTTTGAGAGAGAATTCGGTAATCCGCTTGTAACTTATTTGCAGTCATCGTGCTGTAATTGTGAATTGCACTGCACCACATCGGGATCCAATCCTCTTCCGTTCTCGCACCAATGGCTCCTTCTCCCGTTGTAATGCTGTCCCCGATGAATTCAATTTTGTAAGGTTTCTCTTCCACAGGCAGAAAGTCTCCATCAGTCTTTACGGCATGAATCTGCAGTAAATTTTCAGGGTCTCCGCTCATTGCCTGCATGTCTTTTACTATACGCACATTTTTTACAACGTCTTTATTCATCCCTCTAAATACACAAATAAAGCTTCTTCCCGCTGTTACCATTTGCCTGCTTACAGGAACCGAGTTAATCAGGATACTAATCCAAGGCTCATATGTATCATAATCTGCCTCTACTTCCACCCATAATTCCGATCCTCTGACATTGAATTCAACTGCACTTCCTGTCCAGAATAAGGTGAGCGGAGAAAGCCGTCCTGTCGTTCGTCCGTGAACTTTCAAATGTTCAATCTCAGATAAGGGATGCACTTCTAGTTTAGCTAACGTTTCCATGTAATATCCTCCCAAACATTCCTCTTTCCTCTTTCCTTCTACTACATTTCGCCAGATGTAAAATATACCCTTTTAAATAGCAAAAGACAGATCCAAAAAGGACCTGTCTTATGTAAAATTTATTGTTCAAACCCTTGTAACAAAGCTAAAGCTTCCTCATGATCGGGTTCAAGTTCTAACAGTTTTCTGAGATAATGAAGTGCTTCTTCAATCTTCTCTAACTCGAAGCAGCATATTGCTAAACAATAGTAGACGGTAGATACGATCTCTTCCTCATCTTCGCAAAGCTCAATTGATATTTCTAAGTAATGTTTGGACTCTTCATACATCTCCATCTCAAACAATACTAATCCTGCATCGAGTGCTAAGTCATAGCGCTGTTCCATCACATAGTACGATGACCACATGATTTCAATACCTCTTTTAATATCCAGCAGCTCTTCGTCTCTTGCCTCCGGCAGCAGACTGCTAATCTGCTTTGCACTCTGAATAAAGAATTCTGCATCGTATCCGCCGAGACGCCAGAAGCTTAGAATCTGCTGCAACCCCATACTGTCTATTCTTTGATCGACCCATTCTTTCATACTATAAAATTCATCGGGACCAAACCGCTCAATAAACCGGCGATAAGCCAGTCTTGTATTTGAATAATCCTGTGGCTGATCCAGCTGAAGAATACAGCCGACATTTATATTACGATAGTGATGCGGAGAGAATAATGCCTCGGCTCCTCTCTGTTCAAAAACTTGCTGAAGTGCATGGTAATTAGCTGTTAATGAGAAACTTCCGTGCATAATCAGCTCCGGCGGCTCTGAGAATCTCCAGTAGTCGAGTAAATGCTCTCCTTTATCTGCTGTAATTAATACAAAACCTTCTTGTGACAACTGATTCAAACGTTCCAAACAAGTGAGTCCTGCTGCAGGAAATAAAATATGCGATTCTTCTAATTCTGCTTGATAAACAGCAATGACATCACGATAAGGATATGCCTCCTGCTCATACTCAGGTGTTCTCCTATGTTCATAACGCAAAGATATTTGGTCTAATACTTCTGATGGTTTAAGTGTATCCATATGTTCAGGATATTCCACAAAAACATCTGCCTCATATATGTTTCCATCCTGAATATAAAGGAGTTCCTGAGGAATTCCGCAGAAGAAGTAATTAGCCACAACCAGTAAAGGTTGCTTTACATCTCCTTTACTAATCGTGATGCCTTTCATCACTAGATTCAGCTCCGTGTCTTGAACGGCATCAAATTTTGCAAAATCAAGTACGCCATCCGCTATAAAAGATTGCAGTGCCGGATGCTCTTTCCAAGCGAGTACATTACTCATGGCAAGATCCGTCATTACATAGCGGAAAGGCGGCAGCGATATCCCCGCATAGTCCCTGAGTTTATACAGCTCCAGAAGTACATGGTAAGCAAGTCGTCCTGCTCCTGCTCCGAGCTCTACGATCGTAACCGGATCTGTGGTATGTCTTTGAGAGGCCCGATCTTGGAGAAAGCCAAATATCATCTCTGCATAAGCTGCAGCAATCATGGGATTACTCGTTATATATTGAGGGACCTGGTCATTATTCCATGCCTTCATTCCCTTTTCTTCATAATAAGCTCGCGATAAGTCCCATATGGGTGCTTCGCTAAAGCGGTATCGTTGTTTTTTGTTCTTTATCATTTCCATTGTATCCTGCTCTCTACCCGTTTTTTATTGCTTTGTATCCTGCATCTTTCTTCTTACTCTATCATACTCTTTTTTTCCTTCTGTCACGAATTCTACAGCAAAACAGGATACATTCCCATCTAACATACGGGTCACATATCCTGTTTCCTTAAGCTTCATATGATGATTCTTGGTGTTTACTGTCAGGTCCCGCAATAGGTCCGGTACGGTACAGCTGATTTCGGCGGTAGTGCAGCAAATTCAGCTTGTTCAGCTGTATAGGCATAAGGGTCTTTAAGCACATCTAGCAGCTGCTCCATAACGCTGTAGTCTGCTTGATTTACTGCTGCCTCTAACGCCGCTTCTACCCGGTGGTTACGAGGAATCACGGCAGGATTACTGCGACGCATCAGCTCATAGGCCTCAGCCTTTGTTTCTGGTTGTGTGTCTAGTCTTGCCTGCCACTGCTCAAACCAAAAATTGAATTCATCACTCCCGTACATGGCCACCTCTTCAGGCTTTTGCAAAGTTAGAGAACGGAATGTGTTCGTGTAATCGGCATCTTGCTTGTACATCATGGTAAGCAGATCTTCGATCAGGGTTTCATCCTCCTGCACTTCCGTATATAACCCTAGTTTTGCTCTCATTCCCGCCAGCCAGTGCTGACGATATAACTTAGGAAATTCAGCTAGTACGTCTTGGGCCAGACTCACTCCCTGCTCCGTGTCCTCATGCAGCAAGGGCAGTAAGGCCTCTGCTAATCTTGTGAGATTCCAACCCGCAATACTTGGCTGATTTCCATAGGCATACCGCCCCTCCCGATCAATGGAACTAAATACGGTTGCCGGGTCATAATCGTCGAGGAATGCACAAGGACCATAATCAATGGTCTCTCCGCTGATCGTCATATTATCGGTATTCATCACGCCATGAATAAAGCCGACTAACTGCCATTTACTTATAAGAAGGGCCTGTCTTCGAATTACTTCTTGAAGCAGATGGAGATATGGGTTCTCTGCATTCGCCAAATCTGGAAAATGCCTTTGTAAAGCGAAGTCAGCTAGGGATTTCAGATCCTCTTTCGTGCCCCAACTCGCAGCGTACTGAAATGTTCCTACACGCAGGTGGCTTGCTGCTACTCTGGTTAGAATAGCGCCCGGCAGATAGGTTTCACGAATAATCAGTTCACCTGTCTTCACCACGGCAAGACTACGGGTTGTCGGAATTCCAAGACCATGCATTGCTTCACTCATGATATACTCACGCAGCATTGGTCCAAGCGATGCCCGGCCGTCTCCCTGTCTTGAATATGGTGTTCTGCCTGATCCCTTGAGCTGGATATCAAATCTCTCACCGGATGGTGTAACCTGTTCCCCCATGAGCACAGCTCGTCCATCCCCAAGCATGTTGAAATACCCAAACTGATGACCTGCATAAGCTTGAGCAAGCGGATCAGCCCCTTCTGGGATTTCGTTACCTGCAAGCACGCTTGCACCTTGATCACTATTTAGCACCTGTTCATCTAGTCCAAGGGTCTTCGCTAGTTCATCATTAAATATAACGAAATGTGGTGAACGTACCGGTTCAGGCTCTTGGCGGGTATAGAATAGATCAGGCAGACGGGAGTAGCTGTTGTCATAATTCCAGCCTGCATCTGAGATTTCCTTTTTATTCATGAGTTCATCTCCTCTTTTGGCCTGTAGAACACTTCTTGTTTTGTAGTATACCCTTTCCATCCTTTCTTTGCTTACCGCTCAAATATTTAACTGTTTTTTACCCACTTGCCTCACTTTAGACTACATTTTTTGCATAATCTGAGTTAAATAGTCCTTCTGGGTGTTCTTGGAGGTAGGGTTGCTTGGTGATATTAAGAGATGAAGAACGTTTATAAACGAATTGCCGAGGAGGGTACAAATAGGTGTGTAAACTAGGAGAATGCTGCTAAATGCTGATAAATGCCGATAAACAAAGACGGTTTAACATATTATTTTTAGTACGAGTGGTTATAAAAAAAGATGCCGATCCTACCGATATAGTAAATAAATCGCAAATTGGGATTGCAGAAAGATATATGGGAAGCGCTGTCATTTTATTGTTTCCTGAATGATGTTTTAGGGGATTGTGAGATACAAGAAAATACAAGGGTTTACAGTTTATTACTGAGGGGTATATGAGGTTCTAGTTTTTTTACTCTTCACTATTTAGTTTTTGGTATAAATGAATTAATTGATCTCGTTCTTGCTCTGTTAACTTCTTAAATAGATTCATACGCAGTTTCTCACCTGCTTGGGTTGCTCTATTCAAAACATCTACACCATCATCTGTAATTTCCAAATAGATCACACGGCGATCACTTTCATGCGTCAACCGATTAGCGAACTTTCTCTTTACCAATTTATCTGATAAATAACTGAGCGTGGGAGGAGTAAGTCCGAGTGTTTTTGCAATGTCCGATGGCCGGCTTTTTCCATTCATTTTTAAATGTCCGAGCACAATAATTTGCGAAATACCGAGGTCTTCGTGAAATGTTTTATTCCACTCAATAATTAATTGATTGGTAACCTTATCCATACTATGTATAAGTTCAAAAAAGGGTTGTCTTTCCATAGAATCCTCCTCGGTTATACATGACAGCTCTTAAATAAAGAGGTAAGAGCTGTCACGCTGGTTACTATATATTATTGAGCAGAGAACCCGCCGTCAATGACTAATTCAGCACCTGAGATATAAGAAGAATCATCAGAAGCAAGGAACAAAGCAGCTTGTGCAATATCGCTAGGTTGACCCAAACGTTGCAGTGGAGTTGCTTGTACCAAACGATCTAACAGATCTCTTGAAGTGCTCAAGTTTTTAGTCATTGGCGTTTCAATGATTCCTGGGAACAAAGCGTTTACGCGAATTCCTTGACGTCCGAAAGTCGTAGCTGCTGCTTTAGATAAAGCACGTACAGAACCTTTGGATGCAGAATAGTGGTTAAATCCTTGACCGATGATTGCGGTGTAAGAAGAAATATTAATGATCGAACCTTTCTTTTGAGCAGCCATGTAAGGAGTTACATGTTTCATACCTGCAAATGGTCCAAATCCATTAATGGAAAGCATTTTTTGCCAGTCTTCTTCGTTGATTTCTGCGAAAGGTTTCTCAGAAGAGATACCTGCATTGTTAACAAGGATATCGATTTTGCCAAAACGATCGTTTACTTCTTTAGCTAGTTCTTTCCAACTTTCATCAGAAGCAACGTTTAATTTCAATCCGTATACATTTTCTTTTTGGCTTGCTTTTTCCAGTGCTGCCTCATTGATATCTGCTGCAATGACAATAGCACCTTCTTGTACGAATAGATCCACCATGGATTCTCCAATACCGGAAGCCCCACCCGTAATAATTGCTACTTTATTATCTAATTTACCCATTTTAAAAGCCTCCCATAACCCAAATATTTATCTTTATATTCAATATTTAGACGTCTAAATATTAACTATCTAAACTTTAACAGAGAATTTAAGAGAAAGCAATGGGCAATGTAAGGGGATACAATGCAGAATATCACTATAATCAATTAAACTTGTTTATTAATTCTTAATATTTTGCTATAATTCATCCAGACATTAAAATCAAAATTAATAATTTTCTCTCATATAATCGCAGGGATATGGCCTGCAAGTTTCTACCGAACCCCTTAAAGGTTTCGACTATGAGCAGTGATAAGTATTGGTGTTTTATACTCTTATGTTTATGGTAAGAGTCTGATTTTGTGCAGAAACCCAGGAACTATTATCTACTCGTGGAAGAGTATGGTAGTTTCTGGGTTTATTTGTTTTATTAGACAAATAAAGATAATACCAGGTGTTCATTCCCCCCTTTTATTTTCAGAGAAAAATAAAAATATTTTAATGTTACCATCTCAGATCACTAGAAGGAGCAAAACCAAAATGTATTTATTGATAAACCTTGTTGGAATTTTAGTCTTATTAGGGCTAAGCTATCTTTTGTCATTCAATAAAAGGGAAATCGCTTTAAAGCCTATTATTATCTTATTTGTTCTGCAATTAGCGACAACTTGGTTTATGTTATCCACGGATATTGGCGGACAAGTGATCACCTGGATCTCTGACTTCTTCTTATGGTTAATTGATAGTTCCATGTCTGGGGTAAACTTTGTGTTTGGAGATTTTGCTCCCCTTGACGGCTCTGTCTATACGTTCTTTATGAATGTACTCATGCCGATTATCTTTGTTGTTGTATTTTTTGATATCCTTACCCATTTTGGTATTTTGCCAGCTCTGATTAACGCGGTCGGTTGGGCATTCTCCAAAATAGCAAAAACTCCGCGTTTCGAAAGTTTCTATTCGATTCAGGTTATGTTTCTTGGGAATAATGAGGCTTTGGCCGTAACCCGTACTCAGCTCAATAAAATGAGTGACAAACGGCTGCTAACCGTTGCCATGATAAGTATGTCCTGTGTTAGTGCACCGATGCTGAGTTCCTACTTGCAGCTGCTAGACGCTAAATATGTACTGACTGCCATTCCACTGAATGCCATTGGAGCACTTATCATCACCTCTATCATTAATCCGTACCGTGTTACGGCTGAAGAGGATATTGTATATACTCCATCCAAAGAGGAAAAAGGTAATTTCTTTGATATGATCTCAAAAAGTATGATGACAGGCGGTAAACTGGCATTGATTATTGCGGTCATGCTGATTGGTTTTGTCTCCCTGATTACCGCAATCAACACGATTTTGGGATTATTTCATGATCAGCTCACGCTTCAGAACATCTTTGGTGTTGTCTTCTCACCAATTAGCTTCTTAATGGGTGTAGATTTCTCACAGATCTTCACTGTAGGTCAATTAATGGGCGAGAAAATTGTTTTGAATGAGTTTGTTGCTATGACGAGTTTAAGTGAATTTATGTCCAGCTTAACTCCGCATACGGAAGCTGTTATTTCTACGTTCCTTGTATCATTCTGTAACTTTACAACGATTGGTATTATCCTTGGCAGTATGCAGGCCTTGTTCGGTGATGTAAGAGCAAAATTTATATCCAAATATACATGGCTGCTGTTAGCAAGCGGTATACTCGTATCCAGTCTAACGGCAATGGTTGTAGGACTGTTTGTTTGGTAAAATGAAAGTAATACAGATCTTATAGGAGGTTTACAGCGATGCAAAGACAAGACGCGCAATATTATGTATCGAAGCTAGGTCTCGAGCCACATCCCGAGGGCGGATATTATAAAAGAACTTTCGAATCTCAGGAACAGACCTCAGATCAAGAACTGAGTGTAAATTTTGAAGGAACTAGAAAGCTTTATACCAGTATCTATTTCCTTCTCGGTTCAAATGATATCTCTCATTTCCATCGTTTGAAATCTGATGAGCTATGGTACTATCATGCAGGAAGCCCGCTTACGATTCATGTCATTGATGAGAATGGTGAATATAAAGCGCACAAATTAGGAATCAATTTGGAGCAAGGCGAAGTGCCTCAGATTCTCGTTCCTAAAAATTCAATCTTCGGTTCCTCTGTGATGGATGAAGATACTTTCTCTCTCGTTGGATGCATGGTGTCACCTGGATTTGAATTCCGAGATTTCGAAATGTTTACACAAGAGCAGCTCTTGGCTACATACCCTGAGCATAAAGAAATCATCATGAAGTTAGCTTATGAGGTACTCCCAGATTAGGCATTCATTATCATTGTTTCGTAATAAACACCTTGAGTTATAAGATGGGCACCATGCCGATCCTATAGCAAAAGGTGTTTTTTGTTTTTGCTTATGATTATTTATAGGAGCTCATTCTATCTAGGTACAGCACAAGGACCCGCTGCCAAATAAGACCTTACTATATAACAACAGGCATCGTTCTCTGCTTCTTAGCGAGAACGATGCCTGTTTATCAATTTAATCGAACCGATTTATTTACTCTGTAGAGCCCAAACATGAATCAGACACTACTTGATGGACGATTGTAGTTCACCATTGTTTAGACCGAGTGTCCGTGCAGTAGAAGTATGAATTTGACGGATAAGATCAGGATTCTTCATTAAAGACATTCCGTAGGAAGGAATCATTTCTTTTAATTTCGGTTTCCAATTGTTCAAATGCTCAGGGAAGCATTTCTCAATCACTTCAAGCATAACAGGAACAGCGGTCGAAGCCCCTGGAGAAGCGCCCAGTAAAGCAGCAATTGAGCCATCCGAGGCACTTACCACTTCCGTACCAAATTGCAGAGTCCCTTTGCCTCCAGCCTTGGTATCTTTAATAACTTGGACGCGCTGTCCTGATACAAGCAAATCCCAATCTTCGCTTTTGGCATCGGGAATGAATTCTCGCAGTTCTTCCATCCGTTTTTCTTTGGATAACATCACTTGTTGAATGAGATATTTTGTTAAAGACATATTTTTAGCTCCAGCTGCGAGCATCGTGAGCACATTGTTGGGTTTTACGGAACCGATCAAATCGAACATTGATCCCGTCTTTAAAAATTTGGGTGAGAAGCCGGCAAAAGGTCCAAAAAGTAATGATTTTTTATTATCAATAAATCTTGTATCTAGATGCGGAACTGACATAGGCGGTGCTCCTACTTTTGCTTTGCCATACACTTTAGCATGATGTTTAGCGATCACTTCTGGGTTATTACACACCATGAAAAGTCCGCTGATTGGGAATCCGCCAATATGTTTGCCTTCAGGGATTCCTGACTTTTGTAGTAAGGGAAGACTGCCGCCTCCGCCGCCAACAAAAACAAATTTAGCGGTATGGCGCTCAACCTGACCGCTGCCATTTCGTACTTTTAATTCCCACGATCCATTACTGTTTCGTTTTATATCTTCGACACTATGTTTAAATTTGATGTCCACGTTTTTGTTCTTTAAGTGGCCAAATAACATCCGCGTTAAAGCTCCAAAGTTTACATCCGTACCTGCTTCCATCTTAGTGGCAGCGATAGGCTCATTTGTTTTGCGATCTTTCATAATAAGCGGAATCCATTCCTCTAGTTTCTTTGGATCACTGGAAAACTCCATGCCTTGAAACAGAGGATTGCCGATCATTGTATCATAACGTTTTTTCAAAAATGCTACATCTTTTTCGCCATGTACTAGACTAATATGGGGTAATGGCATAATAAAATCATGTGGATTGCGAATCAAATTACTTTTTACTAGATAAGACCAAAACTGCATAGATACTTGAAACTGTTCATTCACATTTACTGCTTTATTGATATCGATTGAGCCATCTGCTTTTTCAGTTGTGTAGTTAAGCTCACAGAGTGCGGCATGACCCGTTCCTGCATTGTTCCACTCATTAGAGCTTTCCTCACCTGCACTTGCTAACTTTTCAAATACTTTAATGTTCCAGTTCGGTACTAATTCTTTTAGCAATGTCCCTAAAGTCGCACTCATGATTCCAGCACCAATTAAGATTACGTCTGTTTCGGTTTGTCTGTTGCTCATAATTACCGTCCTTATACGCTAGTATTTGAAGAAAAGATGTATACGCTATCATGCAAGTTATAAATAGCCTTTTCGCATACCTTTTCTAGATGAATTGAACCTATACCTAGCATATCACTATTTTATCGACTTTTAAATAATAGAAAACTGTGTAAATTTTGCTGTTTGTTAGGATTATAATTCCATTATAGATATAAAAACACGGCACAGTGGATGTCATCCCTGTACCGCATCTTTACGTACAACGAAGGTAACGTTCTCCCTCTATTCTTTTACTTTTTTATCATATCCTGAGTCGAATTATGACTCACTGTCGCTTCTTCAATATCTTGCGAGGCCCAGTGATCCAGTGACACGTCAGACCACGATGAGACAGTGATGCCGGCTAGCGGTCCTCTGTTTAGTACTCTATTGATTAGGGTCACCGCTTCTGCTCGGCTTAGATATTGATTCGGCTTAAAGCTTCCATCCGGCATTCCTTTCATATAACCTGCCTTTTGTACCAAGGCTATATTTTGTTCTGACCAATGACCTTTTGTATCGATGAATGGTGAAGAGGAATCTCCACTCAAATCCATCCAGCGCACCACAACTGCCGCCATCTCTGCTCTAGTTAGCATCTTATTCGGCCCAAAGGTCCCGTCTCTATATCCTGTCATTAAACCTGCTGAAGTGACATCATGGATCTCTTTTGCTGCCCAGCCGAGATCGTCAGTGTAATTTATCGTCTGAGCGGTTACCTCTTGTCCTGCATGAAGCCTCGAAAGGATAGTGGCCATTTCTGCTCGAGTCATCGCTTGATCAGGTTTAAAGGTACCATCCGGATATCCTGTCATATACGGTTGATGGACATTTGGCTGTGAGTCTGCAGGCGGGGCAGGATTCTCAGGCGTTGGAGCTGGACTCTCAGGAGTCTCTGGCTGAGACTCCCCCCCTCCAGGACTCTCCGGTGCTGTCCCTGTACCTGAATCAGGAAGGGATTCCACCCCTTTTACATAGTTCAGATAAAAATCATCAATGGTTCCCCAAGCACCGCCGCCTGCTTTAATATTCGCTCCGATCGTAATGGTTCCATCCGTAACGAGAATATTCTGAATCTCTGGATTTCTCCACTGTGCCCATCCACCTACATCGGTAGCCACCTTCACTTCTTTACCGCCGGATACAGCAAACAGATTCATATCCGAACTCGTCGCATCGCCCCCTTGGATAAACATAGAGAGATTATAATAGCCGTTCTTCAGTCCTGGGATCGTCTGCTCCACTCTAAAGTCCACTGCTTCTGCGGAGTAGAAATGCAGAGAATAGCTGCCTGTTTTTGCATCGGTCACTTTGTCCTGATAATTGGTATGCGGCTCTCTTCCTTCTCCATAAGTGATCTTCCACATACTCCGGTTCTCACTCTCAAAGCCTCCATTACTGACGTGATTCTGTTTCTTAATTTCAAGAATAGCCTTTACCGTTTTTCCACCTTCAGCCGTTCCACTAATCTCATAACTGCCTGGACCTTTGCTTTCGGCTTGTTCCAGCTCACTTTGATTCCACACAACCGATAACGCCCTTGTACTTCCATCATTGTAAGTAACATTTACAACGGTCGGCAAAGTGATCTTCTCTCCTGCTATCGCTGTCACAGCTACATCCTTAATTTCATCAATAGCAACGGGAGCAACAGCCCCTGTATTGACATATTTGAACACATTCAGTGAAGGGAGCGGGTGACCACTAAAATCAAATAGAGCCTGATTATCAACGGCACTTCCCCCGTACCATTTTCCTGCATCATCAGGATCATATTCTTTGGAATAGCTGGATGCCCAGCCCGATCCATGCTCTTCCCATTTGACTTTGTTCTGCTCTAAGTTTTCACTCGGACCCACAGGAAGCCATGCCGGCTCCCAGTAGAAAACACCGATTCCTGCCTTACCGACATTGGCCACCGCTTGAATGACGTCTCTAACCGAGTTAGCCTGACCTTGTGGAGTGATCGAATAGTTTAACGTTTGACCAGAGCCCGGAGCCGTATTACCATGTCCGTCACCGTCTTCTTTCGTATACGTATAAGAAGTTTCTGCAACCATCACTTTTTTCCCATAGCTATCGGCAACTTGTTTCAACACCGAAGTTAGATTACTCAGTGTGCCGTGCCAGAATGGATAATAGGAACTTGCAAATACGTCATAGTCTACCTCATTTTTCTTCAATTCTTGTGCATAAGAATCATACCGGCCGGCCGTCTCTGGATTCGTAAAATGCAGAGCAACGAGAATATTCTCATCGATCTCTCGAACAGCGCTGCTTCCTGCATTAAATAACTCGCTCATCTTTGTCCAATCGGATTCACCCACAAATTGCCCATTGGTTTCATTCCCGATCTGCACCATGCCAATATCAATGCCTTGTTTGATCATTTCTTGTAAGCTAGCTTTTGTATATTTATACAGTTCACTTTTCTTTTCTGAGAAACTTAAACCTTCCCATGCCTTGGGCGTGTGCTGTTTGGCAGGATCGGCCCAAAAGTCAGAGTAATGGAAGTCCACCAACAGCTTCATATCATTTTCAGTAGCCCTTTTACCAATCGCTATCGCAGTTTGCAGATCATTATTACCGCCGCCATACCCTTTTCCAGCTGAATCGAATGGGTTGTTCCATACTCGTACCCGAATATAATTGACTCCTGCTTCTTTTAACGTTGTAAATATGTCCTGTACTTCGCCGTCCTCTCTATAGAACTCCACTCCGCTTTTTTCCAAAGAAATGATGCTGGAGATATCAACACCCTTAATAAAATCAGGTGAGAGTCCCTCTACCTTTTTCACAAAAATATTTGCTTTTTCTGGCTGAGTTGTATCGGTACTTACTTGCTTCAGTTCAAAACGATCGATATATCCCCACGCACCTGGAGCCCCGCTTATATTGGCCCCAATGACAAAATCAGAAGCATCTTCTTTTAAGACAAAATTCAGATTGGCTGTTTCCCAAGCATTATAGCCCGTGGTAGAAACCGCTGCTGCTTTATCATCTCCCGCAAATAGTCCAACGCTTCCCGCCGCCTTATCAGCTCCACCCATCGACTTCACTGACAACTCATAAGTCCCTGCTGGGAGGGACTTAATGGACTGTTTTAACGTGACTACTTGGGTATTTGGAGCATCTGGTTTAATCCAATATTTAAAGGCATGCTCCCCTTCTTCAGCTTTGATTGAGGCATCAGCAGCATAAGCGAAATGGTCAATTTTTACGTTATCCCATACTTCTGTTTCTACCGTCCAAGACTTGTCTATCCAAAAATCAGATTCAAATCCCCCATTCTTGATATATGTACTGATTACATCTTCTGCCTTCGCTGTCCCCATATTGAATGAAAACGTGCTTAACACCAAGATCAATACCATGAATAAAGATATCTGTTTTTCTTTTCTTTTCATGTTTAGACCACCCTTTACCCCTTTTTTCACTACAAAAGCGACTTCCTCCTCTTGTAAGCACTTACATTTAAATATACAAGAGAACATATGACGGGTAACGTATGTAAAAGAAATATTTTGTATCCTTATGCAAGCATTCATCTCACTTAAACCACTCCTGGCAAACGGCAAAAAGCCGTTCCCTTTTGAAAGAGAACGACCCTTCGCAATGAATATATAAGTTCATTTCAATCCAGTGTCTTTGATATTACGATACGCACGCTTGTCCCATTATGATCTGATTGGATGTGTACTCCATACTCTGGCCCGTAATACAACTGAATACGCTCATCTACGTTTTTGATTCCGACACCGCCAAGTTTTGTCGATTGATTCGCTAGGTTCTGTAGCAGTGCATCTTTATCAAATCCATCTCCATTATCGCGAACTGTAAACACAACCTTTTCTCCATCCGTTTCTGCACGAACCTCGATTACACCTTGGCGATCCAGTCCCCGTATCCCATGATACAGTGCATTTTCAACGATCGGCTGTAAGATAATCTTAGGCATTTGTACTCTTAATAAGGATGGATCACAATCAATGGTATACACCAGTCCATCACCGTAACGCTCTTTTTGAATAAATAAATACTGCCTTACATGATCGAGTTCATTCTCTACGGTAGTCAGCTCATTTCCTCCACTTAGCGATAAACGGAAAAACTGTGCCAATGCCTTTGTCATTTCAATGACCTTCTCACTATCATTAAACTCCGCCATCCACACAATAGTATCAAGCGTATTGTAGAGAAAATGGGGATTAATCTGACTATGCAGTGTGCTGATTTCAAGGCGCCGTAAATCCTTTTCTTTGTCCGTAATCTCCTGCATTAGCTTTCTAATCTCCATCATCATCCCGTTAAAGTGCTGAGAAAGGCTTTGCGCTTCATAACATCCCCTGCTATCAACCTTTATCTCTGTAAGTCCTTTTTCAATATCTTGCATGGCTCGCTCTAATTTACGAAAAGGCGTCGTAATCCTTCCTGTAAAAAGAACCACACTGACAGTGGCAATGACGAGAAATCCAAAGCCGAAGAGGACGAAAATGTTAAATAGTTTGTTTTTAATTGCTGTCAGTTCATCTTGGGAGGATACACCGGCAAATATCCAGTCTGCATTCCGTAAAGAATACAAATGTGTAAAAGTCTGCTCGTTCTGATCATACACTGCTGGATTTAAAGCAATTTTATACAGTTCCTGCTGTTTGATTTCATTTTGAAAATAAGCAGGATCTTCATGATATACGACCTCATGGTTGGCATTTAAAATAAAGGAAAATCCCGTATGACCTAAATCTAAATTCTCCAGATAATCTTCAATCACTTTATACTGAACATCAATGAGAAGGACGCCAATATTCCTGCCCTGTTCATTTTTTATTTCACGGCTGAGCGAGATCACCCAGTTATCTTTATCCATACTAAAATCCTGCATGCGCGCCGAAGTGAGAACAGGAACGTTCCCATTATCAATGGCAGATACATACCATGCCTCTTTCATCATATTGCTCGACATGCTCATCGATAAACCCGATTCGTTGGAGATAATTTGCCCGTCCTTACTGACCATAACAATCGACTCAATGAACGGATCGGTAGCTATGGAGGTATCAATCATGCTAAGAATCTTTTCTTTATCTGCTTGCTGCCGATCTGTACTTGAAAAATAATCAACAAGCTGCGGATTCTCCGCAAGTAACCGCGAGAGAGCTTTTAGCCGGTCAATATACAAATCAATGTACATTCCGCTTTGCTCCACTGCATTCTCCGTATTCGTTGTTGCTTCTTTCTGAACAATGGAGGCAATACTAAAGTATAAAATAATGCCGATAAACAGCAGGGTCAGCACACTTGCAATAATATAGTGGAGGGCGATTTGGACACGCAGTTTCTTAAAAACATAGAAGCGTGACATCCTCATTCCCGCGCCTTTTCCCGAAATTGATTAGGGGATAGCATAAATTTTCGTTTGAATGAGGCACTCAAATAGTTCGGATCTTCAAAACCAACCGCATCCGCAATTTCATACACCCGCATATGAGTGCTAAGCAGCAGAATCTTGGCACGTTCTAGGCGCATGGTTACCATGTACTCTTGAAAAGTCTGACCATACAGACGTTTAAAAAGACTGCTGAGGTAGGATGTGCTGAGGGCCAGCTGTTTTGCTAGATACGTTAAGGAAAAATCCTTATTCGCAATATTATCTTCAATCTCTTTTTGTATTTTCACTTTATAACCCGTATCGTCTGCTGTATCCGCATTCTTCTTCAAATCTTGTACAAGTCGCGATACCTCTATGTAATTGTCCGCTTGTTGTCTTTTTTCAATGAGTTTCTTTAGCATTTGCTCAATATCTTTTTTAGAAACCGGCTTTAATACATAATCATCCACACCTGCTTTTAAAGCAGAAACAGCGTAATCAAAATAATCATAGCCTGTCACAAGGGCAATTTTGACGTCTGGTTTAAGGCTCTTCACCGCAATGGCAAAATCAAGCCCATTCATTCTCGGCATATTAATATCCGCTAAAATAAAATCAGGTTCGTGCTCTTTAAAAATTTCTAACGCAGTTTCCCCGTTTGAGGCTTCAAATACCTCAGAGATGGACAATGCTTCAAAATCAACAAAGGAACGAATCCCTCGAATGATGATGGGTTCATCATCAACTAGAAGTAGTTTATACATTGTCTCCTCCTTCTTAAGGCCCCGGCCACTGGTCCATCACAAAGAAGATGGCTTTCACCATCTCCCTTGTTTACCTTATCTCTATTGTACAATACTGTATCTATTTTGTAAGATGTTCCAGATATCCATAACCGGCGGCTTCCATCTCTGCTTGTGGGATAAACGTAATGGCTGCACTGTTAATACAATAACGCAGACCCCCGCGGTCCTTTGGTCCATCTTCAAATACATGACCTAAATGACTGTTCCCGGTGCGGCTTCTTACTTCGGTACGAATCATGTTATAACTAGTGTCTTCATATTCAAGCACCACTGCTGGATCGATTGGTTTCGTAAAGCTCGGCCATCCGCACATCGAATCATATTTATCTGCAGATGAGAATAAAGGCTCGCCTGTTACTACATCCACGTAAATCCCTGGTTCGTAGTTATCCCAATATTCATTAGAGAATGCTCGCTCCGTGCCTTTCCCTTGTGTAACTTCATACTGTTCATCCGTGAGTTTTGCTTTAATCTCATCCTCACTTGGCTTTGGATAGAGAGCTGGGTCGATCAGAGAAGGGATCTCCTGATTTTCTAATGAATCAAACTCCACGTGGCAATATCCATCCGGATTCTTCTCTAGATAATCTTGGTGATATTCTTCCGCGAGTGTATATCCGGTCAGCTTCTCAACTTCCGTAACAATGGGATCATCATAACGTTCTTGCTCCGCTGCTATAACTTTATCTATCACTTTTTTATCTTCTTCATTTATATAATAAATACCTGTACGGTATTGCTCTCCGCGATCGTTCCCCTGCTGATTTAGAATGGTTGGGTCAATGATTTTAAAATAATAAGTGAGCAGTTTCTCTAAATCAACGCGCTCTGGATCATACGTGACATGAACCGTTTCCGCATATCCTGTATTACCGCGAACCACCTGCTCATAAGTGGGATTCTCTGTATGACCATTTGCATAACCAGATGTCACATCATAAACCCCGTACACACGGGTCATATAAGCTTCGACACCCCAGAAGCAGCCGCCAGCCAGCCAAATCTCCTCTAGATTATTCTCATCAAAAGCTAAATTCACATTTGGATTTTCGGGGTACTTTGACTCTGCCTTCAGTGATAAACCTGATCCGCTCGTCGCTTTTACCGTTCCGCATCCTGCGATTACAATAACCAGTCCCAAAAGCAGAAACCATCCCATCTTCTTCATTCATCTTCACAGCCTTTCCTTTACTTTATTGATGCGAATTTTTCGGTAATTTGTTCGTTACCCGCATGACCAGGCAGGGTTTGAATGAGTTTTCCTTCCGAGTCAATATACGCAGATGTTGGATATCCACGAACCCCGAATTCATCAGCTACTTTACCCCCTTCATCAAGCAGTACCGTTGTATTCGCTGCTTCTTCCACACCACTAAACCATTTTTTAAAAGCCTCTGTTTCTTTTTCATTTTTATAGCCTGGAGAAACAATTGTTAAGACAACAAAATCTTCATCGCTTTTTGCAAGCGCGTCTACCTCTTCAAGACCTGCTAAGCAGATCGAACACCAGGATGCCCAGAACTTCACATATACTTTTTTTCCTGCATAGTCAGATAAGCTGTGAGTCTTACCGTCAGTGTCAGTTAAAGTGAAATGGGGTGCCTCTGCATTTTCTGAATTTCCTGCACTTGCTGTACTCCCTGCTTCTGTCCTCTTTGTTCCAGATGAACAAGCAGCAAGCAAAGAGATCATGGTTACGGCGAGCAAAATCAGCATCATCTTTTTCATTGTTTTCACTCCTCTTACTGTGGAATCAGTGTAGTAAACCAGTTTAGATTATTAGTCATAAGGAACAGCCCCATAATAATAATGATGACACCGCCAGCAATCTTCATTTTGTTCATATGCTTATTTAATTTTTTTACCTTACGCAGCAAAACATCGGAAAATAGAGCTAAAATTAAAAACGGAATAAGTAAGCCAAGTGCATAGATGAACATAAGGAATGCTCCGTATACTGCCTGACCTTCATTCGCAGATAAACCTAGTACAGCTCCTAAGATGGGCCCAATACAGGGAGTCCAGCCGATACTAAACGTAAAACCGAGTAGATAAGTGCCAACGAGATCCCGCTTTTCACTGCGATTCATCTGCACTTTTTTTTCGCGATTTAACATAGGAACCTGAAACAAACCAACTTGATGTAATCCAAGCAATACCACAATGGCACCACAGACAACGATAAACCAGCTTGTATTCAGTACTGCGCCTAGAAAGCCCGCTCCAAAGCCGAGTATAATAAAACTTGTAGATAAGCCGGCTACAAAAATAAACGTTTTCAGCAGCAAATGAAGGTTCAGCTTTCCTTTAGACAGCGAGCCCCTGCTATTTGTTGTTTGTCCCTGTTCATTTGTAGATAAAATGGAAATGTACACAGGAAGCAGCGGTAATATACACGGAGAGAAAAAGGACAATAAACCTGCTATGAAGACGGAGCTTACTACCAGCTGTTCAATAGCCAACAGGAACACCTCCTTTATACTTGCTTCATTCATATTACAAGGAATTTCCTATTTATGACATAGAATGAGATGTTGTAAATCTTGAAAATGATCTTGTATCTATTCAGATAAAAACGAAAAACGCCAGACACGGAGACACCGTAATCTGACGCTTATTCATTATACTTTGAACTTTCCTACGAGTACTTGCAACTCCTCCGCCATTGTAGACAAGGAAGCCGCAGATGATGTTATTTCTTCCATCGAAGCTAACTGTTCTTCCGTAGATGCAGCAAGGTTCTGCGATTCAGCAGCCACTGTCTTGGAGCCTTCTGAGATCAGCCCTATAGAGTGAACAACCTGCTCTGTACTTACTGATATTTGCTGAGAAGCTGCCGAGATTTCCTGAACTTGATTAGAAACCTCTTCAATATTTTGCTTAATCACTTCAAATAAGTCGCCTGTCTTATGAACAACCCCAATTCCATCGCTGACTTCCTTCACACCTGCTTCTGTTGTTTCCACTACATGATGCGTCCGGTCTTTAATCGTCGTTACGAGCTCGGCTATTTGTCCTGCCGACTGGGATGATTGTTCAGCTAATTTCCTTACTTCATCAGCAACTACGGCAAAACCTCGTCCATGTTCCCCCGCCCTAGCCGCTTCGATCGCTGCGTTTAGGGATAACAGATTGGTCTGAGCCGCAATTTCTGAGATCACTTCCACAATCATTTCTATTTTTTCTGATTGTTCTTCCATGTCTGTCACGGCATCCACTAAGTTGTTCATGGTGAGCTGGATGGACTCCATCTGGGATACGGTCAATTGTATGGACTGGTTACCTTCTATAGCTTTGCTTGCCGTCTCCATAGTAAGCGAGGAGGTCATTTGGGCATTAGAAGCGATTTGCTGAACACCAGATGACATTTCGTGGATTGCCTGAAGGCTCTCATCTACGCTTCTTGACTGCATTTGAGCATTGCTCGATACTTCTTGAATCGTGACTGTGATTGTTTCGGATACCTGACTTGACTGTTCTGAGCTTGCGGTTAGTTCTTCAGACGAGGAAGCTACATGCTCTGAACTAACGCTGATTTGACGAACTAAATCCTGAAGATTATCCCTCATCTGGTGGAAGGAGTTCGCCAACGTTTTAATCTCATCTTTACTTTTTACTTTGGCATCTTGTACTGTCAGATTTCCGAGCGCGATTTGCTCAGCAACAGAAGTGATCGCCACCACCGGTCTCGATATCGAACGTGAACAGAGGTAACCAATGAGTAGAGACATAATAAATGCAAATACACTAACATTTCTAACATTGATAACGGCCTCTCTGAATAAATCGGAGCTTTTCCCGCTTGCTTCATTCATTGATTTCATCTGGTCGCTTGCCAGTTGATCGACGATAGGATCCAGGTTAATTCCTAGTGGGAATACTTCACTCATGAAGTACTCGGTTACCTGATCGGCTGGTGTATTATCTTTGATCATTTGAATTAACTGGTCATTCTTTTGTTTAAATTCATCATTTCCTTCTTGGATCTGCTGCAAGGTTACTTTAAACTCTGGGATATGAGTTAAATTTATAGTATCTGCAATCAGTTGGGTTGCTGTGTTGTATTCATTGGTTAATTTCTCTAGAAACTGAGCGTCTTTCGTAACAATATAAGCTCTGATCAAACTATTTTCTTTTGAAATGTTCACTTGAACTTTTAATATGTTGGAGTAAACCACGACTCTTCTATCTATTAAATCGCTATATTTACTATCAAGTGTCGTTAGGTATAAAGTCGAGATAAATCCGGAAACACCCAATAATAGAGCTACAGCTAAAAAGCAGCTAACTAACTTTCGACCAAGCGTCATTCTAAATTTAAACTTGTTTCTTAACCTACTCGCAAATCCCATATCGCTTCACTCCTTTATGTACTCACCTATCTTATTAACAGCAAAAAAAGTCACTCATTTTACATCGGGCGAGATGGTTGAACATGATGTGTTCATTTTTAGCTGAATTTATTACCTTTCAGAAATAGAAAGCCCTCCTATGTTCTACACTTTTCATTTTCTCAATATATATTGTATCGGCATCCAATACTCATGTATGAATAGGTGACATCCCTTTGTCCGTTTGTGAAAATGCGTATATTTCTATCCCTTCTATAGAAATACGTGAAAATAAGGAATGTGTATGAGGTAACTTTGATCTGGTGATAATACATTTGTTAAGATACTTACTTACTATCATATAAGTCAGAAAGGAACGATAATGCGACAAAACCCAGATCCTAATCGAAATCATAGGTTTTATTCTATTTATGAATTGATGTTGTACATTATATGTGGAGTATCCATTGTCTATTTTGCTATAAATGGAGCTTACGATAAGACTTTTCAAGCAGGTCTAATTATTATCGTCCTGCTACTTTTGAGAGGAATAATGAGGTGGACCAAAACGGAGTTACCTCCTGCCCTATACTTGTCCGTCCTGATCTTTATCACAATTACGATGATGCTTGCCAATCTCTTCGGTATGTATGGTGTCATTCCTTATCTAGACAAGATTGAACATCTGCTGTCTGGGGTTATACTATTCTTCGTTGGCCAGTTCATCTTGAATAAGTTAATAAAGCGTAAAGGGATCGATAGCTTACCTTTCAACATTATCATTTGGTTCTCTTTATTCTTTGCTATTGCTATGGCTGGAATGTGGGAAATCTATGAGTTTTCCGTGGATCATCTATTCCGTCTCCGTTCACAAAATGGCAGTTTGACGGACACCATGTGGGATATCATCTGCGGAACGGTTGGTGCTGGTGCTACCGCCCTCTACGTAATGACTAAACACGTAAAAACAGACAGAATGAATTAACATCACACAATAAGCTTGCAAATAGATCTGATAAAAAAGACCTCTCTTCTCCGAATCAGTCATGCACTTCGCTGACTTCATTCAAGTAGAAAAGAGGTCTTACTATTATATTTTACAGTTTAAACCCACCTGTATATCTTAATATCTACCCCGATTTCCGTTGGGAAACCTTCGGCTACAAATAGCTCCTCATTCAAGTAAGACAGTGCTTTACTATTCGTGATTAATTTAGGATAGGTTCGAAACAAAGCTTCCCTCTCATTTTTCTGAAAGTCACCATTGTTCTCAATATAAATTTGGCAGGTTTCTCCCGTGTAATCCTTGCCGTGAAGCATGTATCTTGCAGATAGACTGTGGCTGCCAGACTTACGGATGATCTGAGTATCTACTCCTCCATCTAACACTTTCCCTTGAAACAGTTCCCCTGTAACTTGTCCTGTAAAAGAAATCATGACTACGGTATCTCCATCATTACTCTGAAGCTCGGCTGAATTTTCAATCTTAACTTGCACGGTGAATACCTCTTCCCATGTCAGCATATTAGTTCACAGTCCCCTTCTTTCTCAAAGTGTACAGAATATATAACAAAACAAACCATAGAGGAGTTAGCAGTAATGCTGGGCGTGTCTCATCCGCAAACAGCATAATGACAAGAATAAATGCGAACAGTGCTAAGACAACATAATTCACAAAAGGGGTGAATGGTGCTTTAAACTTGGATTTTGCATGTAACTCAGGCTTTGTTTTCTTATACTTAATATGACATATGAGAAGTACACCCCAGACCCAAATGAAACAAATGGCACTAATAGTGGTGACGACTCCAAATGCCTGTTCTGGAATCAGTTTACTAAGCAAAGCTCCTGCAGATAGGACAAGCGTTGATACTAATAATCCGTTTCTAGGTACATGATGTTTATTTAGTTTAGAGAAAAAGGAAGGTGCCTGTTTATTGCCTCCTAAACTATATAAGATTCGGCTGGTTGAGAACATCCCGCTATTACAAGCAGAAGCTGCTGAAGTTAAAACAACAAAATTAATCACGCCTGCAGCAATGGGGATCCCTACTAAACTGAATGTTTTAACAAAAGGACTTTCGTTTGCACTAAGTTCCGTCCAAGGACTAATACATAATAGCGCAATAATGGATCCCACGTAGAAAAACAAAATTCGCAGCGGAATTTTATTAATAGCCGATGGAATGTTCTTCTCTGGATTCGATGTTTCCGCAGCTGATACACCGACCAGCTCCACACCGACAAAAGCAAACACTACCATTTGAAATGAAAGTAAGAACCCTGATACCCCATGCGGGAAGATGCCGCCATGCTCCCAAATATTTTTTACCGTGACCACTCCTGTATCTGTCTTAAATTGAGTCACGAGCAAAATAACGCCAATACCAATTAAAGCAAGAATGGTCACTACCTTAATGAGTGCAAACCAAAATTCGAGCTCTCCAAAGTTTTTCACTGTTAACAGATTGAGCCCTAATAAGATGATTAAGCAGATTATTTCGGGTACCCACTGGGGAATATCAAACCAGTATTGTACATACACCCCAACAGCAATCACATCCGCCATAGCGGTCATGATCCAGCAGAACCAATAAGTCCATCCCGTTACAAATGCTGCCCGCGGGCCAAGATAATCTTCAGCAATATCCGTAAAAGACTGATAACCCGCTTTTGATAACAGCAGTTCTCCAAGGGCCCTCATTACAAAGAAAATGGCGATACCTATGATTAGATAAGCAATGATGATTGAGGGGCCTGCCAGCTGTATCGCTTTACCTGATCCTAAAAATAATCCAGTACCAATCGTTCCGCCGATTGCAATGAGCTGTACATGACGATTCTCTAAACCCCTCTGTAACTCTTGTTGTGCCATACGTATCTCTCCTTTATCCTACTAAAATTGTCTACATCCTTCTAAACAGTAAAAAGAAAATAAAAAAAGAGACTGGATATTCTCCAATCTCTCAAGGTCATATAAGTAATAAATAAGCTTTGTATATACATAAATAAACATGTATAACAAATAAGTTATTTAGTACTCTTCTGTCCTTTTGCCTGAGATTGTGAACCCTTCGGCGCCATGAACGATTTCATGGTCTCTCCAGAAGCTGCTCCTGCTATAGTGTGATCCATAGCAATCATAGCCTGCTAGTTATTTAATTTTTTCGTGTGTTCACTCTTTAAATATGTTCACAATATTAATCACAGTCAAATATTTTGTCAATGACATTCACACAACTGTAAAACCCGTACATCCATTATTACTGTCCGGTTATCTGGTTCTCCTTACGAATCTTGATACCTCATCATCAAAAAAAGGAGGTAAGAGATGCGATCTCTTGCCTCCTTCTTCATAAAGAACTATACAGCTTTTAAATGCCAAACTAAGCTTTGGAAGTCGCCTTTCATCTCAACGGGAATATGCAAGCCAGCATACATTAATTCATCCCCGCCGAATACCTCACCATCTCCAGCTACTGCATACTGTTTCGCAGGATCGATTCCTTTTAGTCTTAAGAAGGTGCTAGGTGCTGCTGCCTCATCTAAAACACGGAAATAGAATACAATGGCTTCTGACTTATCTTTATTTGTGAACAACCAAGACGTAATATTGCCTTCAAAAGGACTTTCTAGTCGATAGAAGTCTCCAAATTGAATTAATCCACGGATTTCTTTGTAATTAGAAACTTGTTCTTTGACAATCTTCTTCTCCTCATCCGTCATTTGAGTCAAATCAAGCTCATATCCCAAGTTACCGGACATCGCTACATCTCCTCGCATCTGTAACGATGTAACTCGGTGGACTTGATGATTAGGAACAGCGGAAACATGGGATCCCATTGAAATGATTGGATATACAAGACTTGTACCGTATTGAATTTTCAGCCTGGATATCGCGTCTGTATTGTCGGAAGTCCACGTCTGCGGCATATAATACAGAATTCCTGGATCAAATCTTCCACCGCCGCCAGAGCAGCTTTCAAATAAGATGTTCGGGAAGGAAGATGTGATGGCATCCATTACTTTATATAGACCAAGCATATAACGGTGTGCAGTCTCTCTTTGCCGATCTGCCGGAAGAAGAGCCGAACCAATCTCCGTCATGTGGCGGTTCATATCCCATTTCACATATGAAATGGGAGCACTGGCCAGGATGCTGCACACCCGTTTCGTAATTTCTTCACACACATCATCTCTCGAAAAATCGAGTACAAGCTGTCTGCGGCTCTCCGAACGGCTGCGATTGGGTACATGAAGACACCAATCAGGGTGATCGCGATAGAGGTCACTCTCAACAGAGATCATCTCCGGTTCAAACCACAGTCCAAACTGCATACCTATATTGTTTACACTCTCTGCAAGATGATCGAGACCCTCAGGGAGCTTATTGCGATCAACAAACCAGTCTCCCAGCGAGGTAGTATCATCATCGCGCTTGCCAAACCAGCCGTCATCAAGAACGAATAATTCAATCCCTAAGTCTTGACCTACTTTAGCAATATCCATAATCTTCTCTGCATTGAAATCAAAATAAGTAGCTTCCCAGTTATTCACTAATATCGGACGTTCTTTGTCCCGGTAAGTTCCCCTAACTAGACGGGTACGATATACCTCATGGAATGTTCGAGACATTCCCCCAAGCCCCTCGGATGAATACACCATAACAACCTCAGGAGTTTGGAAGCTTTCGCCGTTTTCCAGTTTCCAACTGAAATCAAATGGATTAATTCCCATCGTTACACGCGTATTTCTAAACTGATCCACCTCGGCCTGAGCTAAAAAGTTCCCGCTATAGACAAAGTTAAATCCATATACTTCTCCATGATCTTCTGTCGCATCTTTTCTGAGAAGTGCCATAAACGGATTATGTTGATGACTGCTTGCCCCTCTTGTACTTTCGACAGACTGGATTCCATGACGCAGCGGCTGACGTGCAATATGTCTTTCTTTTACATGGGCGCCGTGCAGGTGTAAAAAGTCGAATTCAGCATCACGAAAATCAACAGATGCGCTTAGCGCACTGAGTAATTTAATAGAATGAGTTCCCTCATTCACAAAACGAACAGACCGAGTAATCACATTGAACTGTTCAAAGACTGTATAAGTTAAAAACACCTTCAGACCAATTAACGAATCTTCCAAGAGGATCTCAAGCGTTTCTGCCTCATCCTCTTTTTCAACATAGGTGGAAGGAAGCCCCTCTAGCGGCATTTTCCCTTTACTAATTTTATGATCAACATACCGTAAGTCTGTAATGGTTGAGCCATTATCCAGTTGAACTTGGTAAGCAGGCTTTCTAAAATCGGTATTCCCATACTGCGGATATTCCTGCGGCAATGTATCCAGAGAAAACGTACGATCATGTCTATGATCATACGGATTTCCCGAGAATCCCCGGTCTACATATTGAATCGCATTAGAATGCCGATAGTCGCTAACACCTCTGCCCCAGTAATAATGCGCAAGGTACCCATCACGTAATACACCCATTACATAGCTGGTATCTTTAGCCCTCAAATGAAAGGTCTTATTTTCAGAATTATAATGAATTCCCATTGTAATAAAACAACTCCGATCTCAATTTGATTGCTCCTTTATAACCGTGTCTATAATAGGTCAATTGATCTTTCTAGTATGTTTTTGCTATAACACTATCTCGAATGACCAACTCCGCAGGAAGGATCACCTTTAGTGGGATGGTCCTTCCTTTTAAACGATCATAGAGGAGTTTCACTGCTGTTTTCCCCATTTCATCCCCGTACACTTTTACGGTGGATAACGGAGGATTCATATAAGCCGCAGCTTCAATATCGTCATAACTGAATATAGATACATCTTCTGGGACCCGGATCTCTGCTTCATGGAGCGCTCGAAGCACTCCTACTGCGGTAGGATCACTTCCGACAACAATTGCACTTGGCAAATCATTCATTTCAAGTAGCTGTTTCGTTAATGTATATCCGCTTGCTGTACTCCACTCACCGATTAAGACTTTCTCTGGATTATATAATCCTTTTTCCTTCATCGTTTTCTCAAAAGTACGCTGTCTGGTATCTTCTTTATCGCTCGTCTTAAATTTGCTGACGCCATAAATTTCCCCTTTGCCTCCGATATAAGCAATATCAGTATGGCCAAGTTCGAGTAAGTAGGAAATAACGAGCTCTGTAGCGCCTTCAAAATCAGAGATCACAACATCAATGTTTGTATCTTTTGGTACATAATCAACAGCGATTATATTGTTGTTATGAGCATAAATCCCTTTTAAATCAGCAATATCTACATCTCCGATAACAATTAACCCATCTAAATCGCTTACACTATCAGCTGTGATCTGACTTTTCCCAACGATCATTGTGGAAACGATACGTAAGGGATATTGATTACAAGCATCTTCCGCCCCAAGTCGAATGGACTGAAAATAGGGATCAATTGTTTCATCATTGAGCATAATGACACCAATGTTATAGGCTTCTTCCTGTTTTTTTACCTTCACACTTTTTTTTCGAAGCGGTTTATAATCTAACTCATCAACGATAGCCAAAACCCTTTTTCTCGTTTCTTCAGATACGGAAAGGGAGGGATCGTTATTCAATATTCTTGAAACGGTAGCAGTAGAAACTTGAGAATGTCTTGCTATATCTTTAATTGTTACCATGGTATCACCTATACTTTTTAAGTTAATTTTACTTAAATAATCATACCATGAATATGAATCTAAGAGACTAGGAAAGACTTACTTCACCCAGTTTCGCTCTCTTCTCTCCAGACAGCGTAAATATAGAGATAAGTGTGAAGACAAATGCAACCGTACCTAAGAGCAGGTAAGCGCTTTTAAATCCGACAGTATCGTACATATTACCAGCAATGGTTGATAAGAAGATCGCTCCTACTTGCTTTGAAAACTGGAAACCAATTAAATAAATCGTTGCCGATAATCTCATATCAAAATTAGCTGAAATGTATTTAAATACACCGACAAGTAAAATAGGCACTTCTGCGGCATGCATTAATTTTAATAAACTGATGGCAACAGGCCCGTCTGCAATACTGGAACCCAGTATTCGGAATGACATAATAAATCCAGCATAGATTAAGGCTTGTTTTGCACCAAACTTATTAATGATAAATGGTGCGAGAATCATGACGATTGCTTCAAGGAATACTTGGAGGGTGACAAGGTTTCCAAAAACCTCTGTACCCTGACCTTCTGATGAGAAGAACTGAGTAAAGTAGACTGGAAATTGCTGATCATATACATCATAAATACAGCCAACACCAAGGACATAGATTACAAAAAACCAGAACTTTCTATTCTTAAACAGAGAAACTGTTGAAACTTTAGGTGCGGAGGGCTGATCCCCATTATAGAGCGCTTCAGCTTTGTTTCCGCTCATTTTTGCAAAGCTTAATACGAGTGCTAATAAAATCGCTGCAATGGAGCAAATCCAAAAAATAATATTTGGATTGGTAGCAAATAAATGACCGGTTACAAAGGTACTAATTGCAGCACCGATATTACCAAACACTCTGACGCGGCCATACTCAAAATCATTTACATGGCTGACTTTTTCAATGTAGGCTTCGATTACTCCTACACCGCCATTAAAAACAGCACCAAGGTAAGCGCCTCCAACGATGGCTGCGAGAATGATATTGGTTTTGAGCAAAGCGGGAAATAGATAGACGAAGAAAGGACCAATCAGAACTAACAGTCCTACGAAAACCCATAATAAATTTTTCTTTAATCCCAATCGATCTGAAATAATTCCAAAAAACGGCTGATAGCAAATGGCTGCGATGGAGATTGCAGAAAAGACAATTCCTGTACTTGTAGAGCTTAATCCCCCAACTTGTGACAGCCACAAAGATAAAAACATATTACATGCGGCCCACACAAAGAAATACAGTAGAAAGAAACAACCAAATAGCCAATAGTTCTTATTAAGCGTCTTCATTTCAATCCTTCTTTCATCTTTTTTCAAGAAAGCAGTAAAACGATTACATAAAGCGATTACATAAATAACTAGTTATCTTGATGCTGTTTTAGTAAATTTAGTGTAACAAAAAAGTTTGTAAACTACAATAGGAGACTTTTTTTATTCATAATCTCTAAAAAAAGCAGGTTTTTTATGATTTTTCTTATATTATTTTAGTAAATCAAGTTAATATAACATCCTATTTTACTAAAATAATAAAAAACAAGCTAAGATAACTGTTTTTCAAATTATAAAAGGAGATAACAAAAAGGCCTATGTTTGCACCCTGCCTCTCTCATTAGGTGCACACAAAAGCCTTATCATCCCTTATATTACCTATATATTTATTCACAAAATGTTACTGACACAGAAAAACTATTTTTCGAGATAATAGTCAATGGACAATTCCATATACTCATTATTAGTAAAGAAGGTGTTTTTTATTAGTTATCTTAAATCATCTAAAATTCGTATTCTGTCTGTTGCTTTGATCCTATTCTTTATTGCAGCAGTAGGTAAATGGCTTATAAACAAGGATACTACATCCTATTCAACATGGCTTTGGGATACCTCGGTGATCGAGACAGATATGGAGCATACGGTAGAGTCCATTCTTAACATGAACATTCATTCTGTATATTTACAGTACTCTTCAAAAGTTAGCAACGATACCTATAGAAACTTTATTTCTTCCTTGCAAAAAGAAGGAGTAGAGGTATATGCATTAGATGGTGCTCCTGATTGGGGGATTACAGACCATGAAAGTAAAGATCAGTTTCTAGATTGGTTTCATAACTACCAAGCAGATGCGCTTTCTCACGAGCAATTTAAAGGCATTCATCTCGATATCGAGCCTTATCTGTTAGAAAACTGGGACACGAACCAAGAGGAAATTATCTACCAGTATCAAACCCTCCTCTTACAAATAGGCAATTTCGCTGAAAATTTGAACGCAACCTTAGGAGTCGATATCCCTTTTTGGTTTGATGAGATAACCTATGATAATAAATATGGACAAGGTTACCTATCGCAGTGGCTGATCCAAAACACAGATGAAACCACTATTATGGCATATCGAAACTTTGCAGAAGGCAAAAACGGGATTATCGACCTCAGCACACAGGAAGTAGACTGGGCCGAACAGGAGAATAAGAACATAACAATTGCTGTTGAAACTGAAAAAACGCCGGAAGAACACGTTTCATTTTATAATAAAAATAAGCACACCCTTGTTTCGGAGATCAAACATGTACAGAATCATTACAAGGGCCGGATCGCTGGAATCGCTATTCATTCCTTCGAGAGTATGATAGAACGATCGGAGTAGATCCCTAACCTATCTGAAGAATATAAAAAATGGTGTCTATAAGAAAGAATAACTCCTTCTTAAGACACCATTTTTATCTGCTTATTTTTATGACATGTAACTCTCAAAAAAGCCCCGTGATAAACTATATTTACTAACCGATTGCTGTTTAACATCGCATCTTCCCAGGATGTCACTAAGCCACCGATATAAAAATTTATTATATTTTACTTCCAAGACTTTTGTGTCAAAATCAAATAGCGGATACAGAACCGTATTTGGATTAAAAAAGTCTAAATCAATCTCATTACTGCGGATCTCTGAATCTAGCGTGATCCGAATATCATTGGTCGGATGTATAAATGCTTTTCTTCGATATTCAATGATAACAACCGGACGATAATGATCAATCTTCATAATATTATAAATGGTATTCGCTGCTTTACTATTATATTTTAATAAAACATCGTAATCACATTCCATTAATCTCTCAGCATCTTCACGGTCGATAACGACACTATCTTTTCTTTGCGCCGTGCCAAATTTCCGTTTAATCTCTAACTTTACCTTTGGATGATTCACATCATACGTTCTTATTCTAATTTTTTTGCGATTTTCTATTCCGTCTACTCGTTCATAGAAATCCTTATTAAAAGGGGTATCAAAGTATAAAGAACGAATGATATATCCAAAAGCTTTATTATTTTTGTCAGGGATAAGAACATCATTCAACATGCTTGATAACTCAGCATACTGAAAAGAATTGATCACATACTTCATTTCTTTTCTTGATACATTCAAAGTTGTTTCACTCATTAGTAAGAAATCCTTTCGTTCCCTTATTCCATTGAAACACGCTCCATATTTCCCCACTTATGCTTTCCTTTTCGTGTACCCACAAAAGCACCAATTCGAAATAGGGAACACATTTGTCTATAACCGAAACATTCCAATACCGATACAGCAAGAAGTTTACATACACCTTTCGGTGACAGTAAATCACGAAATAAATAATTACAGTAAATAATTGAGATCCAGGAAGCGACAATATTAAATACCATATAAAAAATCAAAAAGAAGATAAGGAATTCCAGATTAATCATATGAAAGAAAAAGGATAACGTTACCGTCAATATTCCGAGAATCTCTAGTAAAGGGGTTATATACTCGAATAAAACGAAATACGGATACGAAATCATACCCACCGTTCCATACATGGGACGAAAGAACATAAAAGAGTGAGAAAAGAGTGCTTGTCCCATCCCTATATGCCAGCGTTTTCTCTGCGATCTCAGCACTGATATTTTCTCAGGGACTTGCGTCCAGCAGATCGCATCGGGTGCATAATCAATATGATAAGGGAGGTTGTTTTTTCGATAATAACAGTGCAGTTTCACAATCAAATCCATATCTTCGCCCATTACATCTGTGGTATATCCGCCCACTTTGATTACTGCTTTTTTATTATAGAGACCAAATGCTCCTGAAATAATTAAATTAGAATTCAGTCCATTCATAGCTACACGTGACATGAGAAACACACGGAAATACTCAATCATTTGGAACATGACAAGCCATTTGTTAGGCGTATCAATTTTTACAATTCTACCATCTTTCATTGTGGCCTGATTTACAACTTTAATATTACCCCCAACGGCAATGACATCATCACTTTCCAGGAATGGTACCACAATTTTCTCCAAGGAGTCGTACTGTAAAATAGAATCTGCATCCAAGCATATAAACAAGGGATATTTACTTACATTAATTCCGGTATTAAGAGCGTCGCTCTTTCCCCCATTTTGTTTATCTACCAGTACAATTCGCTTTCCTTCAACATCACCTTCATAAATATGATGAATCTCTTTGCAGTCTATTTGTTTATGAATAGGGCGTCTTACTTCTTTTAACTCAAAGTGGTCCAGTACTTTCTGCATGGTGGAGTCTTTCGATCCATCATTAACAATAATAATCTCTACTTTGGGATACCTTAAATGCAATAAAGAGGTGATAGAACTGATAATGGTTACCTCTTCGTTGTAGGCAGGAACGATAATAGAAATAGGGATATAATTCTCCCTATGATGAAGCTGCGGGTACCCCATATGGCTTTTCTTTACGAAAAAATCATCAAGTTGGAAGGAAGCCACCATGGTATTTAAAAACACGTAAATCGCATATAGAAACATATAGACCAAGAAAAAGAAATTAATGAACAAGATGATTTGTTTTAAATCCATCTCTTCTCTCCTCCTTTTCCACGTTCTCGATCTGGAAGCGGGCTAATTTCACTTGATCATGATCAGAGTTAATTAGACCTTTGGAATAGAGAGTGTAAATCATGATATCTCTCGCAAAATTGTCTTTTTCACAAAGGACTTTCCTAATGGAACTATCTTTATTAAAAATGTCCTCTTCTTCCAAGCGAAAAAGGGTAAAAGCACAATTGTACCGTACGAACCAGTTCGCATCTTTTATATATTCATGGAGCAGTGTAATCGTTTCTTCACATGGATATAAACCAATTGCCCGTGCACACACGGCTCTCATTTCGTAGTCTTTACTTTTGAAGTTTTCAACAATAAATGGGTATGCCTCTTGTTTATGAACGACTCCAAAATAGCGGATTCCAGCGATGATTATTTCTTTATCACTAGATGTTGTAATGAACTGTAACATTTCATCAGCATATTCACTTATTCTGCGGTTTGTAAAATGATCTAAGATACCCCGCTTTATTTTTGGGCAGAATTCAGCTATATGACTAGCTAACGCTTTATTTAACTCCTGCACATCTCCGCAAAAACTATCCATAAAATCCACAATCACTTTATTATTAAAGTACGATTTTCCTTTTGAGATTCTACGATATGCCTCCATCATGGTATCTACATTTCCTGTGTTTCTTAGGACTCGGAGTGCATTATTCCTCACATACAGCGAAGGATCGTCTAGACTTTCTAGTGCAAAATTGGTGACCTCTTCCGAGTTCATATAATATTCAGCACACAAATATAAGATATAGCTCTTTCGATACTTATTGCGCACGATGCGATTGTTATTTAACATTTCAAAGTCGATAACATGAGTCACCAACTGATGCAGCTTCTCCGTTAAACCGTCCTGTTTCACTCTGGCAAAATAAATAGAATTAAATGCCTGAAGACCTGCTTTGGCTTGGACCTTCTTCCGTAGATTATCCATCTCATCTTCTGAAATGATAGACCCACTTTCTAATTGCATATACTTATCAACAATTGGCTGCATTTCGTTCTCCAATTGGCTGACTCTTCTATGGTCCATTGCTTGTTTCACTTTTGAAAAAACAAGATATAAAATAACAAGAAATAAAACAACGAAGAAAAAAATAATAGAGAAGTATATCAGATCCATAGTCGTCCTTTCTTAAGAGTCACCTACCTTTTCAAAATAGGCTTGAAGCACTTCATAAGATTTTTTAGTTCTTTCCTGATAGTGAATATCCATATTTTTTAGACGTATATAGCTGGGAGAAGTCACTTTCGTTATTTGCCCATCGCTCTCTGCTACAACCTGTACCCCGATTTGATCTATTGCTGCTTTGGCATTGATTCCATCCTTATAAAAATCTCCTAAGGCTGTCCCGCCAATCGGGTCAATTACATTCATTAACAGCCACGGAATTCGGATTTCAATCACACCATCTTTTACATAAAAATCAGCAAGTGAATTATACTCGGTAGAATGATAATCGGAGTTTCCAAATACAAGTGTGCCTGTTTCCATATATTTCGGCGGTACTTTCTCCATGGTTCCATCATTCTGGAATACATTCCGTGTTAATAGATAAATGGGATCAAATATATCTGTATTTTCCGCAGGAATCGTCGTCATTTTATCCACGAGATTAGAGTAATACTTATAACGAAAATCAAAAATATTGTACCGAGAATGAACCTGAATATCGGAATCGTTTTTCCCTTGTATTCTTGCCACGAAATCAGCATTCATATCAAACATCCCATTATATCCTTCATAGTTCACAGTTCCCATCGATGGGTTAACATCAATAGCTATGCGCAGATGATCCTTCGTAAAATGAAAGTTGTCCTTTTGAAGCATCAGATATAAATAGCTGGAGTCATATTTGGCGTACAACTGTCCATTTTCATTATCGTATAGTAAATCTTCTTCCTTCCAATCCGTGGTGACCCCATCCACTTTAACCGCCTGCTCATCGCTTGGAACAAACTGCAGAATGCCAAAATGTTGTTCACTCGATTGCACGTCTAACCAATTTTCTGTATTCTCTATGTTTTTGATATGACGTGTATTCCAGGTTCTGCTTCGCTCCCACTCATCCTGCCAATGATATACAATGGCCCCTGCATATTGATTTTGGTAAATATCATCAAGCAACTCTGTGAGATACTTCCCCTGTTCCTCTTCGGTCATTCCTCCGCGGCTGTAATGACTAACTTCATCTTCTTTGGACATGGCTCTTGAAGTAGATAATCCAATACTCGTAATTACAATCGGTTTCTGATGAATGCTCTTTAATTGCTGTAAATAACCTTCAAAGGACCCTTCTAGCTCTGAAGGAAGCGAATTTTCTGAGTTCACATTTAGAAAATCAGTATCGTTTGGTGATGCCTGATAACTAGCAAAAATTCCGGTGTAGAGATCATTCGTCACCTTGATTTTCTCAATATTTAATTCCGTATTACGAAACACGCTGGATTGTGCCGAATGTACAATAGGATCAAGCTCGGTGGTATTTAAAAAGGATACTAATCGCTGCTGATTATATTTTTCCGTCTCATATTGGATCGTATAATCTAGAGCCTCAGCCATTATATATTCAAACCCATTTAGAGAATCGGCCGTAACATAACTCCCCGTATAAGTTGAATGCTCTTGATCTTTTTTGTTCATAATTTTAACTAACGTAGGGTCCCACGAGTTACCAATAACGTAGCCTAATACATAAGGAGAAACATCATTCGCATACCATTTACTTGAGAAAATCTCTTTATTCCACATCATTTTTCTGCCATGGATAACATCAATGGTATTCTTAATATTAGTTTGCAAGTGTTTCGTTAATTCTTCACTTGTTTGTTTATATTCACCATCAATGAATTCTTCATCGATAGGGATATCATGGATGATATAGATAGGATTCTGATTATTCTTATTAAACTCGTAAACTGCATTATACAAAGCGGGTGACTGAATAGAAGGAATTCGAATCGTGTTGACATTCATCTTGCTGATTTGATCTAGCCAAGCACTCATTTTCTCTTCCAGTTCGTCGGAACTTAGTTGCTCTTTATTAGGTAGACTTTCACTTAGAGATATCCCTTTTATTACAAAGGGACTCCACTTTTCACCATCATAATATTCAATCTGATCTTCACTGACTCTAACTGCATAATGAACCCCATTTTGTTCAGTCGAGTTCTTAAAAGCACTCTTTTTAAAAGGCAAACCACCTAGAAAAAACAAATATATCAATAACATGATGATTAGTATCATGCTAGAGACAATTAGCATAAATTTACGCAAGTTACATCAATCCCTTACAAAGCACTCTCGTTCATTCTGTATAAGATAGCTGTATTTTGATCAAGCCAGCTTGCCCGTTTCGCAATATAGTCTTTCATTTGTTGAATTTCCTTTTCATACTCTTCCACTTGGGAAGAACCATTCCATTTCACATGGTTTCGCTGGATCGCATCTCCCAGTTCTTCAACCGCACGATCGATCAGATCATATAAGTATTCTTCTGATAATACATTCTTCCGAAGGAACTGATATCTTTCTATATACGTATCAACAAAATAAGGATCCTTAAAGAGCTGATCAAACCAAGTGGTGTTGAACATTCTATATCCTTCTGCACTAGAATATGGGGAATTCTCAGGTAAACCGAGAATCAAATCAAAATCCCAAACCGGTCCTGCATGTAGACGACCACCTATATCTCTGTAGAAATAGGTACTGACATCGCCACCATCCACATTATTAAAAAAGTCATTAATGATCGCATAATCAACAAAGGATTTCACATCAATGTATTTTCGATATCCGCTTCTTTTGTTGGTAAAGTCACGAGAATATAAGGTCAATTCAAAATCATTAATATAGTCATCTATGATTTGTCTTTGGTTATCTGTAATTCGTGCCTTGCTAGGATACACATACGTAAGTCTACTTCTTTTCTTGACCGTACCATCTGCACTTACAATTTGGTCTGTTAAGACACTGCTCCATAAGCTGTCTAATACAGGCTCTCCTACTTTAATCTTGTCCCTAGCAATGATAAAGCTCGTGTCTGTGTAACGCTCATCGGTTTTTGTTATATTCACCCGGTCAGAACTGCGTGTAATTTTCTCCATGATCATATATACACCGCGGTAGCTTACATCGTTGATCTCATTTGTCTGATCATCAAGGATATACACTTCAACAAACCGAGTTTCAGGTGCAAATGCCATGATTTCACCCGAAACTTGGTAAGCTAAATGATTTCGAATGAGAGAACTGTCTGCGGAAACCCCATTTAATACCCACTCATTGTCTTTGGGCATATTTAATAGGGATACATCTTTCTCTCCCCCGGTCTCATTCATAAATTTTAGAGAGAACTGTTTTTTTGGATTAACACGTGAAGATTGTCCTCTAATACCAATCTCCACCTTTTCTTTAATTGCTGGTTTTGTTTGCGGATCCATACAGGTGGTTCCATCAGAATTAACATCATATAGAGAGAAATCTACCGTATACCTATCCGTCTTTTCATTGACTGATAAATCAGAGATGGTTTCAATATTTTGACCATCGGTATCAATAATAACAACCGGTAAGTTGTGATCTCCTTCACATGAATATAAATCATCAGGATTTGAGGTTGCCTGTTTCTCGGAATTTTTGTTTCCAGAAGTGTAGGTGAGGCGAGGAATTGCAACAATAAAACTAGCAATCAATAATATGATCATTATGAACAACAACGTTTTCTTTCCATTATTCCTTTTGTTCATATGTCATACACCTATTCAAGTGTTTCCCCATTTTGAGAAACGACGTTAATGGACATAACACCTTTAATCTTTTTCATATTTTCATATTCTTTTGTTGAAGCATTGCCTTTTAGCTTGATTTGATAAACAAGTTCAACAAATTGATCATTTACCGTCTCTGAACGTAATTTATAACCTCTGCACACTTTAAACATATGCGCTCTTATATCTTCTAACGATTGGTCTATATTTTCAGAGCGGATAATAATTAAATAACGTTCGTCACTTCCAATACCATAGTTAAAAACAAAGCAGACTAAGGAAATGACAATCGTTCCGATAATCGTAATCGCCAAACTGCCTGAACCTGCTCCTAATCCGATAGCAATGGTCCAGAAGATATACGCTGTATCACGTGGATCTTTAACCGCCGTACGAAAACGAACAATAGAAAGAGCCCCGACCATCCCTAATGACAGGGCGATATTCCCGCCAATAATACTCATAATTACGGTAGTGATTAAGGTTAACATAATGAGAGAAATATTAAATTTCTTACTATACAGAATGCTTCCATATGTGAACCGATATGTAATAAATACGATTAAACTCAGTGCTAACGCGACTAACGTATTCCCGAGCAGCTGGGTAGTCGTAACATCAGCGGTACTACCATACAAAAGTTCATATAAAGCCTCTTTCATCCATCACAACTCCAAATCATAAAAATTAATTAACTTTAGACCGGTGTAAACTACCAATCCTTTATAACTAGTAGTTAAGATAGCATCATCAATAAATGTCGTCAAGAATAGAGAATGGAAATGAAAACCGCTGTATAATTCGATGTAAAATATACACAAAAATACGGCTGATATCCTTATATCAGCTGTATTTTTAGTGGTTGCAACTACGATGAAAGCAACGACAGGAATTATGAAATTAATTTTTGCCGAAGTCTATATAAAACGGAAGAAAAAACATAAAAAACGAATCTACTTCAGTGCCTGTCATTCATTTAACCGTTTTAATAAAATCATAGAACACTAGCACCAAACAAACACTAAAGGATACTTGTAGATACAAATGAAAATGAGCCCGGTATCATTACCGAACTCATTTCATGAAACTGTCTGACTCATATTTAATTTATCTAGTTAAAGACACTTCACAGTTGAAAACAGCCTCTTAAGGCTTAAGGCTTCGACACCGATACAAGGAGCTCGTTATCACCAGAGATTACTGTCACTTCTGGCGGTAGAACCAGGTCTTTCACGAAGAGCGTTTCCCCAATTTCCATCGCGCTGATGTCCAGCTCAACTATAGACGGCAGGTCTTTCGGCAGTGCCTCCACTTCGACATATGGGTCTTGGATTTGCACAACTCCTCCCCACTTCGCTCCGGCAGGGGTACCTACGATCTTGACCGCAAGCTTTGTCCGAATGATCTCATCAGTTTGCACAAGCTGAAAATCGACATGCAAAGGTTGGCGGGTTACTGGGTTCCGCTGAAGATCTTCTAACAGAACGATAAACGAATGATCGCCTTCGATCTTCAGTTCAATAAAGCCAGAAGCCCCCTTCTTTATCCACTTTTCAAATTGTTTGGTGCAAATATGAATAATTTGATTGTCTGCATTTTTCCCGAATACAACCGCTGGTAAACGCCCCTCCTGACGTAAATTTCGAAGTCCAGAAGGATTGAGTTGCGAACGTCTTTCGGTATGAATGTATGTAGCCATGCTCTACCTCTCCTTTTCATTGAGTGATCTTAGCGCACATGATTAGCAGCCGTCGAACCGCCCCTGAGCGGGGACCAATAGAGAAACACAGCATCACAACCTCCATCCTTTTTCGGGTAGATCATAATACATTAATGTGAAAAACCCATAAATATAGACGAAAGCACTCCTCTCGGGATGAGTGGAATGCCTATGGGTTTCATCAACCATACCATATGTTGTTATTTATGTCGATGAATCACTGTTATGTGAATAGGATAATCTTTATTTCTATGCGGATAATCGTAAAGGTGGAAAAAAGATAAGACCCAGATCTCAAAGTCATTGGAGTCAGAGTCTTATCCCGTTTGCACAAATAGTAGGGATTATTGAACCTCTTTAAACGTACTAGCAGCATTAATGAACATATCGCGTTTTTCATCCATCTGATTTTGAAGAGTCCAGAATAACAGTTGAGTAAAGTTACCTTCGGTTTCAACAAGTGTGATCAGGTAACTAATTTTAATTTTGTCGATTTCCCCACTTAGCTCGTATTGTACAGCTGGCTGTCCATTGACCTCCATTTCCTTGGGGTCTGTTAGTGTGGCATTCAATAATGTTTGTGACATGGAGTCAGTAACCGCTGTAGAATAATCAGTCAATGTGAAGTTATCGGCAAAAGTATCCTTACTCTCACGGAGAACCATCATATATTCTTCTTGCTGCATACGTGAAGCTTGAATGTCAGCATCAGGAGACAACTCCATTTCGTAGGACATAGTAGCAGGAATCGTAATCTCTGCCTTCTTGTCATCGCTCGTCAATGTGGTCAATTCTGTATTCTGATCATCTTTGTTGTTAGGATCTGTAGATTCGGGGGGCGAAGTAGATGTAGAAGCTGGAGTTGTTGGTGTTTCCTTTATTACCTTAAATGATTCAATCGCTTGTAAAAGCTCTTCTTTGTTAGCTTCAAATTTAGATTGTGTAGACCATGTAATAATCTGATAGAAGGAGCCGCCCTTTTCGAGTAAAGCTACTAGATAATGCACTTTCACCTTCTGCGCCTCACCGGTAATTTCAAATAGTTGAGCTTCAGTAGAGTCCACATTTATTGTTTTGTTGTTAGATTCCTCCGCATTTGTTATAGACAAGTCAATATTACTCATAAATATAGCTTTGAAATCGTCTAATGTCGCACCGTCCGCCATATTCGATTTTAGAAGAGAATTTACTATTGCATACTTTTCATTTTTTCTTTCGGAAACTGCCAAAATAGCCTGTTCATTAAGAGGCGGATCCTCTACCCAACCCTTATTCACAGTTAACTCGACCTGCCCGTCTTTAGAAGTAAATGTTTTCTCCTCTTTGTCATCACCGGATGTGTCATTTGCGTTGTTACTTGAACTACAAGCCGAAATAAAAAGAACAGATATCAGCAAAATAATAAGTACCTTGCCGGTACTTCGCTTACTTTGTTTTCTCAATTTGTTCTCTCCTCTTCCTTATGTATAATACGTTACTCTTAAACCTCTTACTAATGAATGAATCAGAAATTTCGTTTTTTAGTGGAAATATGTAATAACTGGGTTCGCTATAGCGCTGAACTGCACATCTATCTGGAATTTGTGCATGCGTTCGAGAACAATACAGCAGAACCCAATCAAGCTCTTTTAATTACGGATCGTGGGTTAGACTAGACATTATATTACCTGGGGCACGTATTTATACAACATAAATACTGTGATTCATTCAGATGCGGATCGCTGCGGCGTAACCGTCTTCTGATATCGATCAGCAAGATCAGAAGTTGCAGTCAGCTCTAGTTGTCCCAGCAAGACCTTGCTATCCTGCCCCGCATAGATCTTCCGGTGCTCCGTGATGTCAGTAGAGTTTTGTTGTTTTGTTATTTTCTAAGTAGAAATTCCGATCGATGTATTTTCATATTCTGCATGATGTAATGCTTTGAGAATAAAATGTGCGACGTCAGCACGCGGTATGGACCTTGCGTTCTTGGGTACACTTGTCGTAGATTCTCTATACCTCCCGGAAAGGGGACGATTGGTTAAGCCCAAAGGTCTAACAATGGTGTAGTTCAGTCCATGTGCCTCAATATCATCCGTAGCAGCCCTGTGATCTGCTAGAGTATTTTTAAGCATTCTCATGATCAGTTTCCCGCTTATCCCTGGTAGCTCGTTATGTATTCCTGCAGATGCAGTATAGACGATTCGTTTGACATCATGCTCCTGCATGCCAGCAATAATATTCTTCGTCATCTCCTGGAGATCGGTTGATTTTTTCATCCCTTGATTAGAGCCTAAGCATGACACGACCGCATCATGACCAGCAATTGCTGCTGCGACTTCTGCTTGGTTGAAAGCATCTCCTTTTATAATTTTTAAATTATCGTGTGTAACTTCCAGCTTTGTTGGTGTCCGTACAAATGCTGTTACCTCAAAACCATTCTCTACTGCCTGCTTCACGACAGACTGACCTACACCGCCCGTTGCTCCGAAAACAATAATTTTCATAGCACCTCACCTTTCTTTCCGATCATTTTCATCTTCTTGATGATATCCTATTAATCATAGAAACGTTACTATTACTCGACAAGCGAAGTCTCTAATTCTTTTTGATCATTCGTTTGCTAAGTTGCTCTCGTCGCTTAACTACTGCCGTGAACCCAAGAATGTCAGGTCCTTGGTTAGTGTCTCGATTTGGTTTATAGAATAGATCCAATCTATATCTTCGATTCGTCTCTTCGCGTTATCGCTCTTTATTGTATTTAAATCAGAACCGCCATCCAATAACCGGAAGAGCGGTTTTTTATATTCTACTTCTCCTGCTCTTTTATCACCTGCTCAATCCCAAGCAGAATCAGCTTCAATCCAAATTCAAATGCACGATCCGTTCCCATCAGCTTGAAAAGCCCATTTCTGAACATGCTCCGAAAAAGTCCAGCTTCCGCTTCACTCATGGAGTCCAGAAGGCGGTTCATCTCCTCACCCGGAAGTGACTTCTGTTCCTTAAGGATAGCGGCGACATTACGCTCATGCTGGTAACCGTCCAGAACGAAGTAGTAAACATAGTTCGCAAGCGTAGTAACCACCTGTATTTTCTGCTCTTGTTCAAGCGGTGTCGATTCCACGCAAAGCAGCATACGGTTGGTGTAACGAATGATGTCCGGTTCATGAGGCAGTGTCATCATCATAAGCTGCGTAGAGCAGGGATAGCGGCTAAGCACGCTCCGTACTGTTACTGCAAGCACAGTCAGCTGTTCCTTCCAATCCCCTTCAGAGTCAAACTCCTCCAGAATTATTTTAGATACCTGGTTAGCTAAACGCTGGTAGAGGTCCTGTTTGCCCTTGAAATACCAGTACAGAGAGGGAGCCTGAATCCCTAGCCTGTCAGCTAATCGTCTCATGCTGAATTTCTCAATTCCCTCCTCTCCTAGAAGCTCCCATGAAGCTTCCAAAATCTTATCTTCCGAAATTTGAGGTTGCTGCTTTTTTCTCATAGATATCCGCCCTTTTATCTAACAGTGTAAGTTTATGCTTTACAGATTCATAAGATCATGATAACATCTAACACTGTTAGACTCAAACTAACACCGTTAGATAATTATGAAAAAGAAAGAAGTGATCCGCATGGATGCAGAAAACCTCCATTATTTCGAGAAAGCGCCAGTCGCTAAAGCCGTAGCTCACTTTGCAGTACCGATGATGTTAGGCACGTCAATGAGTGTAATATACTCCATCTTGAATGCCTACTTCCTTGGTACGCTCCACAATACTGCCGTGTTAACCGCACTTGCATTAACCTTACCACTATTTGCGATCATTATGGCGCTGGGCAACCTGATTGGAGTGGGCAGCGGTACGTTCATCTCCCGTTTGCTAGGAGAGAAAAAATATGATGATGTAAAATATGTATCTTCATTCGCTTTTTACAGCAGCTTAGTGCTCGGTCTGATCATGATGGCTGCCGGCCTACCATTAATTGATTCCATCGTTCAAGGGTTAGGGGCAACGTCTGAATCCTTCGGATTTACGAAAGACTATGTGACGGTTATGCTTCTCGGCTCACCATTCGTCGTATTATTCTTCACACTAGAAAATATCGTACGCTCAGAAGGGGCAGCGATCACATCAATGATTGGTATGATTCTTAGCGTTGTCATAAATATTATCCTCGATGCAATGGTTGTTTTTGTCTTCCATTGGGGCGTAATTGGTGTTGCATCCGCTACGGTCGTCTCCAACTTGGTTGCGAGTGTATTCTACGCCTTCCATATGGGATACAAAAGTCAATTCCTAACCGTATCCGCAAAATGGTTCAAGGCTACTAAGGACATTCTAGGCAATGTTTTCAAAATTGGTACTCCTGTCTTTATTATGAGTATCTTCATGGGCGCAATGTCGCTCATCTTTAACCATTTTCTTGTCGAATATGGCGATCTAGCCGTAGCCGCTTACGGAATTTCATCTCGTTTATTGCAATTGCCTGAGTTTATACTGATGGGATTATGCGAGGGAGTCGTGCCGCTTATTGCTTTCTCTTTTACAGCGAATAAATTACGAATGAAGCAGACGATTGGATTCACCGTTAAAGCGATTTTAGTGTTAGCGGTCGTGTTCGGCATCTTCGTCTATTTCATCTCCGATAACCTGATTGGTTTATTTACGAATGACCCGCAATTAGTTGAAATGGGCAGCTACATTCTGCATGTAACATTCTTATCCCTATTCGTTTCAGGAATGACTACGTTATTTATGGGGATCTTCCAGGCAACAGCGCAAGGAACTGCTGCATTTATTATGTCAGTTATTCAAGGAATTACTCTGATTCCTGTGCTCTATATCGCTAATCATATGAATGGCTTTCACGGAGTGGTCTGGTCACTTGTCATTGCGGATACTGTCGCATTCCTTGTTGGTGCCATCATGATGTATGTTTTGCGGAACAAGTTGCAGCCGGATTTGGATAGTTTAGTACAGTAAAAAAACATATAACATGAAAAAAGGCTGGCTCAGGAAATTTCCTGAGCCAGCTATTACGGTACAAAACAGGTAATAAGATTTTATTTCCTCAATACACGTTATGAAGGTGACATTCCCTCTTCCAATTTAGCTCGGACTTCTTCTTTAAAACACAATTCCTTAATTAGTCATTGATACCGGAAATCCTTACTTAGGCCTGATAAGTAAACAAGCATAGATTTAATGAGAGACCTAGTTCCACGATTCATTCCCACTCATTTTTTAGTTTGACGGATTGTAATATGAAGTGCGACACCTAGTTCAAAATTAAAAATGGCCCATGGCCGGATTCGTGTAGAATGGAGTTACCACACAACACCTACAAGGAGAATCCGCCATGAGCTACACACATCTTAGCATAATTGAACGCAGTAAACTAGAAGTATTACATCAACTGGGGCTGTCCGCCCGAGCCATTGCTCGCGAATTGGATCGTCATCATTCCACGATCAGCCGGGAACTGAGGAAAAATCAAAGCCTAAATGGTTATCAAGCGGTAGCATCAGAGCATCGTTATAAGCATCTTCGCCAAGCTCAGAAACCTAGAGAAAAATGGACGGAGACACTCGGAAAAGAAATTGAACAGCGACTTCACGAAACCTGGTCTCCTGAGCAAATCTCTATGCGTTATAGACTGAAAGGAGAGCCCATGGTTTCGTTCAAAACGATCTATCGCTGGCTTTATCAAGGACGTATGATTCGTAACACCGTTCAGCAGTTAAGACACAAAGGAAAAAGACAAAAACCCCAAGAAAAACGAGGTCGCTTCCTCGTAGGCACTTCTATCAAACAACGGCCTAAAGAGATTCGTTCCCGTGAAACCTTTGGACACTGGGAACTGGACACGGTCGTCTCCAGCCGAGGAAAAAGTAAGGCTTGTGTCGCTACATGTATCGAGCGAAAAACAAGGCTATACACTGCTATTAAAATGCCAGATCGCACTTCATTATCAATGGAAATTGCTATTGGTGTAGTTGCTGCACAGTACCCTGCCCAAACCTTCCAGACAGCTACCGTAGACCGTGGTAAAGAGTTCGCGTGCTTTCGTGAATTGGAAGAGTCACACGGTATGACGGTATATTTTGCAGATCCTTATTCCTCATGGCAACGAGGCTCCAATGAGAATGGAAACGGGCTCCTTCGAGAGTTCTTCCCAAAAGGAAAGGACTTTGCAAAGGTGACCGAGGAAGAATTAGAACACGCCCTCCAACTTATTAACAACAGACCAAGGAAATGTTTGGGATGGAAAACTGCTCACGAATCATTTGAAGAAGAAGTGTCGCACTTGGATTGACAATCCGTCGTTTATTTAGTTTTATCAAGATTTTATGTTATCAGTTTTCACAGAATACCCAAAAATTTCACCAATCATGATAAGGTTCACCTTAACATTCTAATGACTAACTTTTAATATATTTTTTCCGTATCCACTATTACCTTAGATTGATCTGTATTACCAATTTTATAATTTTCTTCTGTAACTACTATAGAAAAGAGCATCCTCCGGTCGGACGATGCTCTTGGTTCTTCTTAGTCTGTAGACTATCTACCCATATGTAACACATGGCAAATGTTCACCAATACTGCAAATAATAATTTTTTCACGTTCATAATCTATATGGAAATATATTCTATTATTATAGGCAGCGCCTTTTATATGATAACTGACGATTATAGTTTTACCAAATGGAGTTCTAAATGTATGCTGTTTTTCATATGTTCGGAGTGTTGATTCGCTTTCAGGTGATGTATTTGGAAGATCACGATAATCAAAACCTTTCCAATCCCAACTTGAAAAATAATGTTCTAGAATTAATATTTTTTTTATTGACTCAACTAATAATATTCGTTCAACTTTTAAAATTTGCTTTTTCACATTATCACAAAAGACTAAAGTCGGAAATAAAATCTCTTTTTTTTCCCATAATTCAATGTTATGCCTTATATTTAGTGCATCCTGTCTGTTTAAATAATCAATAATGTCTCTAATCTCTACCTCTAATACATGCTCAGGTGTGGAGAGATGATATATAGTAGCATCTTCAGTAATATAGTTTGCATCAATATCTAGAAAGCAATGCAGACCAACAATAGTAGATTCAGAAAATTTTTTCGATAGAAAGCTTAATGCAATATGTTGCTCTTTATAACATTTCAGCAACGATTGTGACTTGTCGCCATTATTTAATATAAAGTCTCCTTCTTGAATATCATTAGTACAAATCACTTCTGATTTGTTCAATATACTAAGAAATAATTGATACTCGCTTCTTAAATCTGGATTAGCTTTGATTTCATTCCGCCAATGATAAATATAATATCCTTTAGATAATTCAATATTATTAAAATCTATTTCCTCAGGTATTAATATACTACCCGATATCCCTTGATTTATAGCACTTTTAATTGTATTAATAAGTCCTCTCATTTTAATTATAGATTGATATTTATCTTTCGATAGTTCTATTGAGGATAACTCATTTAGTAACATCCGCGCATTACCCATTTAGAACAACTCCTCAATTGCCTTATCCCACTCGTCAAAAAAACCATCAGGCCAATATGTTAACCTTCCATCTCTCTTAATTTCGGGGGTATGAACAACATGGGTAATATCGTTTGATAAGACCCTCTCAAAAAACATGATATTAACATCATTGTTATTAATTTGTTCGTTTTTAATCGACAATCTAATTCCATTCAAGACATGATCACTATGCGTCTCAACAATAACTTGAATTCCACCCGCTGCAGCTAATGAAATCAATTCGCCCATTTTCCTTTGTCCTGCTGGGTGTAAGTGAGCTTCTGGATTTTCTATGATTACAATGTCATTTTTCCTGGCCTTTAGTAAAGAAAGTATAACAGGTAACACATATGTTATTCCAAACCCTACATTAGCTGGCCTATAAAAATTGCTAACCTCGGTTTCATTTATTCTAAAACGATATTTCAATGAAACCAGTTCTGTGTTTAGATGCTTATCTACATCAAGTTGTGTGTTAGGTACAATTAAATTGAACCACCCATGTAGCTGATTCTTCAGATATTTTTCCGGTATATGGTTTAATATAAGCTCTTCATTTTGAACTTCATCTAGTGAAAATTCCGATAAATATTGAATTGAATATTCCCCACCGTTACCAAGTTGTCTCCTATGAATAACATTATAATCAGATTCTGGATACACACTTTTGGGAGCTATTCTAAGTGCACTAATATATTGGATATTATCGATTATTTTAGTAAAACTACCAAGATCACCATTTATTTCTTTTATTGGCAAGAAACTTTTATCCAAATGATAGCTATAATTAAAGGTTATATCTTTATCGTCATATCTATAACCTAATTTTATATTTTTTTCATCTCCGAACTCACAAAGAAGGTCCTTACCGGTACCTAATTCAACCATATCTCCATTTAAAACAAGTCCTTCTGTCAGCATCTTCTGGTGTGCTGCTTGGATAGGAAGTAGTAAAGATTGTATAAAAGTAGACTTTCCTGTCCCATTGAGACCTGATAATACATTTAGACTCTTTAATTTGAAGGACTGATCTTTAAAACATTTAAAATTCTTTAGTTCAACTCTCTCTATCATTAATTACTTCCTCCAATATATACCTTATCGTTCTGAATCTTCCTCTAACATATCCTTCAAAACTTCCATTCAATGAGTCCTCAAAGGATGAGCTAGTACTCAGTTTAGTCATAAATGCATTATCAATCTTGCTTCCTCTATCAATTGCCATTTTAATTTGTTGATCAGTTAGTTTTGCTAGTTCAACAGACCACGACTCAAATAGTGCTTTATTAATTGGATTTCTTCTCGACTTGTCAAATTGTTTCCTAAATGCAAACATTCCAAATATCTTAAATGCCAGCTCCATAGATTTCTTGAATTTAAGCTCTAAATCGATCAATTCATGTGAAGTAAGCTTGTTAAGACGTTTCATACCTTCAATTAGAAAGTCATCAATACTTCCTTTATACTGCTCCTCGCCTAATAGATAAAAGGAACAAAACCTTAAGACAAATTCCCTATCTAACATACGATCGGTTTTGATACTGCCATATGTAGCATGTTTAAATTCTTCACTTTCTGCTAATTTCTTTAAAAAAGATGTTGCTTGTCCTTGGTAAAGTGCATGCCTTATTTCTTGCGGCTCTAACTTTAATCCCCCTGTATTTATCCGCTTAAATATATTAAATTTCAGATTTTCTGGTGTTCCTGGACTAATGACATAAGCAATAATTTGAGTTTCTTCAATTCGTCGTGTATGTGTTCTTGTTAAATCATCAAATCCAAATCCATCTAAATCTCTAAGAAATTCTAGATTCGTGAGACGCATAGATTTATCTACGAAAAATTCCTTGATAACAGACAATCTTTGAAGACCGTCAATTATAAGCCAATTTGAATTATTAGAACCATCAAAATAAAAAGCAGGTAAAGGAACTCTCAATAGTAACGACTCAATTAGTCGACTCTTTTGTTCCGAATTCCAAAGTCCTGATTTTCGTTGAAAATCAGGAAAAAGGTCAATTTCATCATTTTCCAACCGTTTTATTAATAAATCAAAAGTTAGAGTATTCATTGCTATATCTACTTTCGATGGATCAAAGGGTGTCATAGAATTGTTTGAATCATCATTTTCCTCTTCTACATCCTCCATTTGCACTTGTAGCCCTGCAGCTTCAATGTAATTTACCACATCAGTAATCGATATTAAATTCTCATGCATATTTTTTTCATTAGCATAAAATATATCCGCAATAATAGAAAAACTAATTCCTGTGGGTTTACTTTTCTTACGCTGTATTGAACTTACTATTTTATCCAAGTCGTCTTTTAATCTTTTATTTGTTTCGATCATAAAATAATACCCCCATAAATATATTCTTATTGTATATCTTCTATATATTAGGTGAAAATGAAGTTAGGAGGGGAGTTTATGGACAAATATATCATCGAAATCTCAATGAGCCCTGATGAAGTTCACATACTTAATCCATATTTTTGGTGTGTTTTAAAACTTCATGAAACAACTTGGGTGAATGATGGCTTCGGATGGAGTATTAGCCCAGAAGATGCATGGACTGAAGCAAATAAATACTACCAAAACAAATGAAAATAATGGTATTTATGATTATATATTAACTCACAAAATATGTGAATTCAAGGCATTAATATTATTCTAAATCACGTCTTATACAGCAATCGTTCACATCTAAGTTTAAAATAAAAAGAACTTCGGTGCTCTCCATTCTAAGTTAGCTTCATTCCAGAATGTTATCTAAAGAAACCGAATTTCAGCTGTTTTGCTCCACAAGAACATTTTCGCTCTACTTATGATACGGTTCCCCACGGTTAATCTTCACCGCACGGTAAATCTGCTCCACAAGCACAAGGCGCATGAGCTGATGCGGTAGAGTCATTCGTCCGAAGCTCAAACGCTGCTGTGCACGTCGAAGCACCGCATTCGAGAGTCCATTGCTGCCGCCAATTACAAAGACGATATGGCTTGTCCCATAAGTAGCAAGCTTATCGATCTCGGCAGCTAAATCTTCCGAACTCCACAGCTGACCATCCAGTGCTAATGCAATCACATGGGCATCGCCCTTGATATGACCAAGGATCTTCTCCCCCTCACGGTCCTTCACATTCTGAATCTCCGCATCACTCATGTTCTCAGGAGCTTTTTCGTCCGGTACTTCAATCACCTGAAACTTGATATAAGGTGCGAGGCGTTTTGCATACTCCTGAATGCCCTGTACTAAATATTTCTCTTTTAATTTTCCTACACTAATAATTTGAATAAACATCCTTATGCTTACCTCCTATATAAAACGGCTTTTACCGCTATGTACTGACCCTGCTGCTTTCCTCTTTATGCTCCGCTCATCTTCTTAATCCACTTACCATCTACGTTATATATACAAGCAAAAAGAGCGCAAACTTCACGCTCTCCCCATGTTAACTATTCGACTATATCCGTGCGAAGCATGAACCTCTTAGACCACTAGGAACTCCGCGTTGTTATCACATTCTGAGCACTTTACCGGCGGGTCCCAGTCGGAGAATTCGGTTTCTTTCAAATCTACAATATCGGGTGCATCCTCGAATTCATCAACAAACTGGTCAATGGCATGCTCCACATGATCTTTACATACGGTGTACATTCACTCAAGCATCCTTTCTGTCTTTACCCTTCTTACGGCTGTGTCCTTATGCTTCAAGGCAAACGCCCTCACATATGGACATGCTCCTTCTCTTGTTCTACCACACCTGCGCTTGAAAAGAAACCCTTTATCCTTTTTCTCTCCTAACAATGGGGTAGAACAAGACTTTTCCACGTGACTTTTTCTGCTGCCTATGTGTAGGCTTCCCAGATTGAGTAACCTGCCATGCATGCTCAGAAAATAAAGAGCAAAAAATAAAAACGGCTTCCACCTGCCCGGGGAAAACCGTTTTCGCTCTAGTGCTATTCATTAGGTTTATCTGTAAGCTTAGCGGAAACTTCCGTCAGCTCCCCATCACGATAAAACTTTATTTTGAGTTCCTCGCCAATTTTCTTCTTCTCATACAGGTGCTTACGCAGATCGAGTGTTGATTTAATCTTCTTTCCATCAAACTCCACAATGACGTCATTCATCTTAAGCCCTGCTTCGTCTGCTGGACCGGATGATTCAAGCACGATCACGCCTTCTTCAACGGAATCAGGCAGCTTCATCTCTTCCCGCTGTTCTTTATCAAGCGGAGCGTAAGGACTGGTTAAATCTACGGTGTATACACCAAGATAAGGACGAGATACTTTTCCATCCCCCATCAGATCATCGACAATCGTCATCACATCATGCGTTGGAATTGCGAACCCTAGCCCTTCCACGCCCGTATCTGCAATCTTCATCGTGTTGATCCCAACCAAATTGCCCTCTAAATCAACCAAGGCACCGCCGCTGTTTCCTTCATTAATGGCAGCATCCGTCTGAATAACCGACTGTTCCCAGTCATATATTCCATCCTGATTAATCGAGACCGGAATCTGACGATCAATATAGCTTACAATCCCTCTTGTCATCGTTCCGCCAAGTCCTAATGGGTTTCCGATAGCAAGTACGGTCTGACCTCGGCGCAGTTTGGTAGAATCTCCGAGCTCCACTGCTGTATTAATCCCGCTGCTATCAATGGACAGCACAGCAATATCACTGATTCGGTCTTTACCAATCAGTTCTGCCTCTTTGGATACCCCGTCTACGGTTACAGCTTCTAGGTTCTCCCCACGATCGACAACATGATGATTAGTCATGATATATGCTTTCTTACCTTCAATTTTAAAAATAACGCCCGACCCTAAAGCTGAATCCGAAATTTTAGAACCTTCAACGTCTTTATGGCTCACAATACTTACTACAGCTGGACGCACCTTATCTCCCGCTTGCATGATTTGCGTCTCGTAAGAGTCAGTCCCTCCGCTCGCATAGGAACTTTGTCCGGCAAAAGCCATTTGTGTATTCCCTGGATATACAATCCACGCAAATAAAGACACAGATACAATGGCACTAATCACCGAGCTGATTACAGCAACCTGAATCGTTGAAAAAGTGGAAGATTCCGTATTCTTTACTGTTTTCGGCCACCATCTTTTGCGGCTGACTCTAATTCGATTTGGAAGATTTCCGGTCCGTTTTGATACTTTGGTGGAATAAAACTCGTCGTCAAACAATCCCATTGGATTCTCTCCCCTCGTATCACTTGCATCAAGACCGTTTACTGCCTTAATACGTGCTTATTTCTCAGTTCACATGAATAATGATTTATAAATTGCTACAAGTTTCATATCTTCTCTACTATAGTTAACCCATTTAAAACGGAAAAGTTTCGAAAAAAAGGGGAAGTAATCATTCTCTATAACATATATCACCATCATTTTACCGCTTTAAGCGCGGCAACGTAAATGGATTATAAACCTCATTTTTTGTCCGAGTAACCGAAAAAACAAGGTCTTTATTCCCAATTTTATACCAAGCTAAAATCCTAAAAAAGCTTCCTTAGCATAGCATGACCCTTCCTTCTCTAGAAACAGGAAAAAACAGGAATGTTTTTGCCCCTGTCTGACTACAATACAATTAAGAGCTTACTAGAGTCACTGAAAGTTTCATATAAGGGAAAGCCCAAATCAGAAGGAGGAATCATAATGAATCGTGTATACACAGCTATGGAAGAGGTAGGTCTTGCCGCCAAGTTAGCAGATCTCAAAGAAGAACATTACCGCAACACGCTTGCGTTAAGCACCATCATTGAATTGCTCATCGAAAAAAACATCCTTACCCGGGAAGAGGTAGAAAAAAAAGCTGCCGACCTCGACAGCTTTATGGAGAACTCACCTTATCCCACGGTGTAGGCCGGTCATAATACGTTTCGCAAAGTTGGAATTCGCTATCCTTATAGAAGCATCCTCGTTCTTCCATTGCATTTCGTACCGTAAGTTTGGCGAGCTCCATCATATTATGATCACGGCTCAGATGAGCCAAATATACACGTTTTGTAATTCCATTCATCAGTTCGCTAAGAGCAGCACCTGCAGCTTCATTAGATAGATGACCAAGGTCGCCCATAATCCGTCTCTTGGTATTCCAAGGGTAACGTCCCATTCGCAGCATATCAATATCATGATTGGCTTCTAGTACCATGACATCTGCATCTGAGATCGCATCGCGGACTTTATCACTCATATAGCCAAGATCGGTTGCCACACTAAGCTTCTCTTTACCATCATAGAAAGAATAGCCTACAGGCTCTGCTGCATCATGAGAAATACCAAACGACTCCACGCGAAGTGATTTAAACTCTGTTACCTCTCCGCTCTCCAAAAATCGTATGTTTTCCTCAGCGATTTTACCAATCGATTTTTGCATTGCTTTCCATGTGTTCGTATTCGCATAGATCGGCAAATTATATTTCCGCGCTACCGCACCAAGACCCCGAATATGGTCTGAATGTTCATGTGTAACTAAAATTCCGTCCAGTTGTGAACCCAGCATGTCCCGCTCTAGCATGAGTTCATCGATTCGCTTCGCACTGAGTCCTGCATCTATTAATAAAGCCGTATCATCATTACGAACGACTGTCGCATTCCCTGTCGAACCACTCGACAACACGGTAAAACGTATCCCCATAACTCATTACTCCTCCGATTTATCTGTCTTCGGACTAATCACCTCTCCGCTGATGCCCTGAACATAATAGGTCTGCCCGCCTTCGAGCACAAATCTCCACGCAGGGGCTGCCACTTGGCTGTCCGAGTTAAACTCCTCACCATAATATCCAAGCGTGATATCCTGTACGACCGCTTCATTTGGTAAAAAAAGCTCGACCAGCGTACCAAGCGCCTTGGAAGCCGGAAGCACTTGTTGTTCTTCTTCAAATGTTGACATCTCAATCGGTGATTGCCGGTAAGCTGTAATCTTTTGATTTGAATAATATAACTCTAAATTCACATGAAAAAGAGGCCATTTCTGCTCCGCAAGCGGATGTAAAATAAATCGGTCTGAAGCATCCAGATTCGCAAGCGGGTCCAGTTTATACTGATTAATATCTGGAATTGTCTTTTTCAGCGCAGCTGCCATTTCTTTTTCAGAAAACACAAGTTTACTATCAATAGGCTGATCAAGCTGTACGATCCCCGCTGCCTTGTCTCCATTAAGATATCGATAGGTCAGCTTTGGCATAACAGGCGTGTCGCTTGGAATGGGCGCAAGAATCTGAATCCCCTTCTCCTCCATCAGTCGCTGTGTACTGTCCCCAAGAGAAGTATAGTCAAGATTTGAGCCGGCCGATTCCCGTGCATCCACCCACAACTGATAACCCAGAACCAGGTTCAGCAGCAGAAAAGCATATATTAATACATTCTTGGCACGGCCAAAGTCCATCTTTTCACCTCATTTCATTATAGACCACCTGTACAGGCCAGTCCAAGGGGTAACCACTTTTTACTTCTCCTCGAGCGTCCTTACTTCCCCTGTACTCAGTTTAACAGTCCACACAGGGATGAGTTTCATTCCTGCCTCTGTCGGCAGTGGATGATAAGCGGGGTATACACTAACCACTTCTGTATCTCCAGCGACTTCTTCGATCTGCTGTTCCAGTTCTTCCCCGTAAGGAAGCTGTACCATCTGCTTATCGATTTCTTCTCCCTCTCTTAAATAGAGCAGGGAACGTTCGTAGGTAGCAACAGACTCTTTCTGCACATCAAGATACATATGTTCAAATCCATACTGCGGCAGATCGAGGATCTGATAGCTGTCATAATAGGGAAGTAAATTAATCTCCGTACTTTGATTCTCCGTATTCATGGTAAGCTGGTAGGTTCCGTTAAAACCGCCATACTGATTCACAAAATCAACCGCTGCAAGCACGTCCTTCGTCCGGTCGACTTCACTTGTCAGCACAGCTGCCGGGTCATTATAACTAATCCAGCGCTGGTTATATTTCACCTGCAAGCTTCGCTTGCTGTCTGTATAAATTTCTGATCCATCTTTCTCCTGAATATTTCGCGTCATACTCGGGTCAAAGAATAGACTGCGCTGCATTTGTTCTACCGTATACTGACCTGCCTTAATCTCTACTTGAAGTACTTCAAGCGGTTCTTCTGGAATATAGTATCCGTCATCAGTCAGCTGATAAGGAGTCCAGCCCGTCCCAAAATCCACATGCTGCAGCACATCCTGCACTGTTAAGTCCACATCTGAAGCCTCATAAACGACATCCCCCCGAGCGCTGAAGAACAGAGCGTGTACCTTGGGGTCTTTATCGGTAGTATAGATCCATATCTTATGAATCGTTTCTCCCTGAAAAAGAGGGTCTGGATCAAGCTGCATAACCCGCTGCAACAGCGATACAGGAATACCCCCGTCAAATGACAGCTCCATGCCCGGATGCTTCTTCTTCAGTTCCTCCCAATCCGCAGAATCTACACTCTGCCTTTCAAAATCACCGAAATTTCGGCCTTGAAGCCGTGAATAGATGAGCTGATAAAAGGTGGATTCCGGATAAAAAATCGTATGCTTATCCTTTCCCATATGAATGATCATCTGATCAGGAAATAATAGATTCTCTACTCGCTGTTCCTGCCCCATATTCTCGGTCTTGATGTAGTTAGATTCACTATTCACGATGGAGTAACTTCCGGGCAGACGGTAAATAAGAAAATAACTCTGAACAAGACTGGCTGTGATCAGCAGTACTAATACCGTGTTTTTCAGACCTTCCTTCATGAATAGCCCCTCTCTTCCTGTACAAGAGGCAGAATGAACGTAACTCTTGTTCCTTTTCCAAACTCAGACTCAAGTTCAATGTCGCCGCCATGTGCTTTGACGATTTCCCGGGCAATCGATAAACCAAGCCCCGTACCGCCCATACTGCGAGCTCTTCCTTTTTCCACACGATAGAATCGTTCGAAGATGCGTTCAATGTCCTTTTTAGGAATGCCGATCCCGGTATCTTCAACCGATATGGCTACCCCTTTTTCTACAAGGGAAGCAGCCAAGGTGACACTCCCCCCCTCATTCGAATACTTGAGCGCATTAGATACTAGATTATCGAGAAGCTGATCGATCTGATCCCGATCCATGGGTACTTCCGGAACTCCCCGCTCTACAATGACCGCAATACTCATGTGTTTCTGCTGCATCTGGAATGAGAAGCGATCAGCCACCTCTTCCAGCACATCAATGATCGGAGTAAGCTGCTTACGAAGCGGGGCTTCACTAGAGTCAAGCCGTGACAGATGAAGGAGATCGGTAACCAGTCTGATCATCCGCTCCGTTTCATTTTGGATCACCCCAACAAAACGTCCTCCTAGTTCAGGGTCTTCAATTGCTCCATCATCGAGTGCTTCTGCATAGCTTTTGATCGTTGTCAGCGGAGTTCTCAGCTCATGGGACACATTAGCCACAAACTCACGCCGTGATGCCTCAAGCTCCTCCTGTTCCGTCACATCCTGAAGCACGATAATAGTACCTGTTCCGCCATGCCCTCGCCGGTGGACAGGGGTAAATGTAACCCGAATCACGAGTGATCCATCCTGACCTTGGGGGTGAATTTGTAAAAGCGTAGAAGCAGTAATGCCGCTCAGCATCGTCTCCGCTTCCTCCACATCAAGTCCGAGCAGGACAGCAAAATGCCTTCCGGTCATTGCAGATTCGTCGGCACCCAGCATGAGACTGGCACGTTTATTCACGAGAATAATACGTCCAAGCTCGTCCGTAGCGACAACGCCGTCACTCATATTCGCAAGGATCGAGGACAGCTTTTCTTTTTCCTCTTCGTTCTCGGATAGTGCCGTTCGTAAACGGCTTGTCATATAATTAAAAGCTTTGCTGAGCTGCCCGATCTCATCGGTCCCATGCACTGGCATTTTAGTGCGAAAATCGCCTTCCGCAACAGCATTTGCCTTTCGTGTTAGTTCCTTGATCGGGGCTGTAATGGTATGGGATAGAATGACACCGAGCACAGCAGTCAGACCAAGCGCGATCATGACTCCGGATATAAAAATATTATTGATCCGCTCCATTGTTGTGTATAATTCGTTCATCGATGCCGCAATATAGACAGCACCGACGATTTTTCCTCCCGAGGAGACCGGCTTGGCTACTACTTTTTTACGTACATTATCTTCATCAATCACATTTTCTTCATTATCCCGAATTCCTTGCAGTGCCCGGCTGACCACGGTTTGTGTGTTTTTACGGCCTATGTAATTGTTGTGCGAGCTAAGGGTTGTTGTCAGCACACGACCGCTTGCATCAAGCACCTGAATCTCTGCACCGCTAATATTAAAAAGATTATTTACCAGTGTCCCTAGACTCTCGGTTCGATCTTCCCCAGCATCCCCGTCTCCGGTTACGAGGGTTTCTGCTACAAGTACAGACAGCATTTCAGCACGTGCGTGTAAGTCTTCTGTAAAGTTGCTGGTCAGCGACGTTTTCATCGCACTAACAAAGTAGACACCGATCAGCTGCATTGCTACCAGAATGAGAAGCACATATACAATAATCAGTTTGGCCTGGACAGTACGAAAAAAAGAAGTCCATTTCATCTACAAAACTCCGCTCTTGGAACCTCGAATCAAATAACCAAGTCCCCTGCGTGTCACAATCGTTTCCGGTTTACTTGGATTTTCTTCAATCTTCTCTCTCAGACGCCGAATCGTCACATCCACTGTTCTCACATCACCAAAATATTCAAACCCCCATACTGCCTGCAGCAAATGTTCTCTCGTCATCACTTTGCCTGCATTCTTGGCCATATAATAGAGCAGTTCATATTCGCGGTGGGTCAGATCAAGTGCTGCTCCGCCTTTATAAGCCGTATACATATCGGTATCAAAATAAAGGTCATGTAATTTCAGCCCCTGCTGTTCTTCTGCCGAAGAGGAAGTATCCACTTGAATCTGTGGTTTTTGTTGTCTTCGCATTTGTGCTTTTACCCGGGCCAGCAGCTCTCTTGTACTAAATGGTTTCGTGACATAATCGTCCGCTCCGAGTTCAAGTCCTAACACCTTATCAATCTCTGAATCTTTAGCCGTCAGCATAATAATGCGGGTCTCAAGCTGTGCTCTTACCTCCCGGCAGACATCCATTCCGTCCTTACCTGGGAGCATTAAATCCAGCAAAATTAGATCCGGTTGTTCAGACAATGCAAGTTCCACGGCCTGTATGCCGTCAAAGGCACAAGTAACCTGATATCCCTCTTTCTCCAGGTTAAATTTAAGGATATCTGCGATTGGTTGTTCATCATCTACTACGAGAATCTTTCCTTGCATACAATCGCTCCGCTCCAACGTTTATTTTGTGAAAAAGACCTCGGTCTTATTTATCTGCTTAATACGATCTATTTTAACACACCTAAACCGGCAGATTCACTAGGTGAAAAGGTCTCCTTTCTCACACAAAAAAGCATGATCTGTCTCTATACAGACCATGCTTCAGATTGTAGACAAAAGGCATTCGGAATGTATTCATTCTGAGTGCCTTTTGTCATTTCTACTTCTTTTCATGAATAAATCAGGTGGAAACCCGCCTGATTTACGCTGGAATTGGTCTGTTCCACGACCATCTGGCGATTTTCTTCAAATTCATGGCAGCAAACGTAAGCATCGCCTGCATGGACAATTTTTTTAGCCCTCGCAGGGTTGTCCATCGCATGCCATGCTTTTCTTTTGCATCTGCAAATACCCGTTCCACCGTTTCTTTTCGTTTTGCATAGATTTGTTTTACATGCTGGTGGTGTCTTAGATGCTCTACTTCTTCTAAGTGGTTTTGCCATACATGTCGCGTCACTACTTTTTGGTGGTTCTTGCTCCCTGTACACATGGATAAATAATGACACGATTTACAAATTTCTTTTGGAGATTTGTATTCTCGGTACCCCTCTTTATTGGTGGTCGAGTAAGGTAATACCACGTTAGCAGGACATAAATAGGCGTCAAAATATTCATCATACACGTAGTCATCTTTTCGAAAACCTTCTTTTTGAGAACGCGGACGTGTATAAGGCAGCGCCGGAGTAACCCCTTGCTCCAACAAATATTTGCTAATCCAAGGTGTTTTGTAGGCAGCATCGGCTGCCACTGCTACAGGTTTCCCAATCTTTTCTTTTACCATTTCTACGAGGGGTGCAAGCAAGTGGCTGTCATGTTCATTTCCGGGAGTGACGATGTTACCGAGTACAAATCCGTTTCGGTCTACTGCTGCGTGAAACGAATAAGCAAATTGTTTGGTCCGTTCATCTTTGACATAGTAGCCGCTATCGGGATCTGTAGTGCTTTGTTTAATTTCCTTTTCTTCTTCTTTTTTAAAAGAGTCCGGAGGAAACGGCTTTTTATCATGGTCGTCCCGATCTTGGTTAATTTCCTCTTCCAGTTTGCGTTGATATGCTCTTGTTTCTTTGCGTACAACCTTCTTTTCGAATTTCCGTTTATTCGCACTCGCTTTTACGTGTGTAGAATCGATGAAAACATGCTCCGCGCTGAGTAAATGTTTCTCAGCTGCAGTCCGCAAAATACGGTAGAAAATCTGTTCGAATAGATCTGTATCTTTAAAACGACGTTCGTAGTTCTTTCCAAAGGTAGAGAAATGCGGAACTTTATCATAAAATCCATAGCCCAGAAACCAACGATACGCCATGTTGGTTTGAACTTCTTCGATCGTTTTTCGCATGGAACGAATACCAAAGGTATATTGAATAAGAGGTAATTTAATTAAGATGACCGGATCGATGCTAGGTCGTCCAATTTCCGAATAATGATCCTGAACCAAGTCGTAGATGAAAGAAAAGTCGATCGCCGATTCGATTTTGCGAACCAAATGATCTTCTGGAACGAGTTGATCTAGAGCAACCATTTCAAGTTGGTCACGTTGAGTGGAGGATTGTTTCGTTAGCAAGATTGTCACCTCAAATAAAATAGTTGCTTCTATTGTAAAATAAAAAAGACTGCAGGCAAACTAGTTTAAGCTAGTTTGTCTACAGTCTGAAGCATGATCTGTCTCTATACAGACCATGCTTTCCTATTTTACGGCAGATATTTCATTGGATTCTGCGCAACGCTGTCTTTTTTAATCTCAAAATGAAGATGTGTCCCTGTCGAGCGACCGGTATTACCCATCACACCGATGGCTTCGCCTTTCTCAACAATCTGGCCTACCTTCACATCGATACTCTTTAAGTGTCCATACACCGTTTCGTAGCCATTACGGTGATTAATAATAATGACGTTTCCATACCCGCTTTGCTGCCCGGCAAAAGTAACGACTCCTTCGTCTGATGCTTTAATCGAACGTTCTCCGACAAGGTCAATTCCTTTGTGCTGTCTGCCCCATCGCTGTCCAAAGCTGCTGCTGATGACCGCATTCGATACGGGCCAGGTAAACACGCCGCTGCCCTCCCCGGTTACTTTCGTTCCCTGTATTACAATCTCACTTACCGAAGCTTCCAATACTTCTTGTCCAAGCCATTCTTCCTTAACGACTTCGCCATTCTCTTTGGTAATCCGGTAGCTCATTTGTTTTCGTCCTGTTTTCCCTTCACGAACTACTTTGGTTACTCCTGATTTAAGCTCGTCGCTTTTACGAACTTCTACCTGTGGTTCGGTAATGACTTCTTCAACCACATGTTCTACCGTTGTTACCGTAAGTGCTGGTTTCAGTGCAAGAACAGTAATCTGCTGTCCCACCTTAATGAAATCATTTTTGATGTCTGGATTTAGGGAACGAATTTCAGCGAGTTTCATTTGATGAGCCTTAGCTATAGAGGATAAGGTGTCCCCTTCTTTGACCTGATAAGAAAACTCTTCTTGAGTACCTTCGGTTAAAAGCTGAATTGCTTCCTCGTCTGTTAACACTTTATTCGGGTCAGCTGCCACTTCTCTTACTGCTACTTCTTCCTTAAGCTTTATAGAAGCGAGAGTAACCTGCTCTTCTTTAGCCTTAGATGTTTCCTCTTCTGACGAAGTAAAAGCAGCGACCGCTTTCACTTTTAGGCCAGCATCTGAAGACTCCGTCTTTGCCTCGGCCGGAATATACATATCTTTTACGCGCTCCAGAATCTGCTCTGCTGTTTCTTGATCTTTTACAATCGCGACCACTTTGTCTCCTACTTTAAGTTCAGCGCCTTCCGCATAAGCCGTAATCATTCCATCCAGCTTGGACAGCGTTTCTTCCGTAGTAATGCTTGCTGGCTTACTCGAACGGATCTTCTTGAGCGAGATCGCCTCTGTATTCAGCTTCATCGTAACATCCGGGTATTTCTTCTCATACTCCTGTTTCTTCTGATCGTATAGCGAGAGCAGCTCTTCCTTACTAGATAAGGTTCCAATCAGCTCATCCTTCACATATACGTTGTAATATGGAGTTGTAAGTAACTGATGACCTGCAAATCCTACAGATAACATCATAAAAAAACCTGCTGCAGTAAGCAAAAACCATTTGCGCGGTTTCATAAAAAGCTTTTTAGTTATGGAAACCGATGTATTCGTGTTGTCTTTCGAACTGCTCATGATTCTCTCCTTTATGGTTACACGCCTTAGGTATCATCGAAATTGTCACCAGTGTATTATTTGTTATTAATGACATACTTATGAGTCATTTCATTCAATTTCATAGCTAAACTTCATATTTGTGTAAAAGTGTCAAAATTTTAACCTTTTGTCCACTTGTATACTCTATCATAGGTTTTCCTTGTCTAGCAACACGGGAAAACATGCCAAAAAACCCGCGACAAGCGCGGGTTTCCTGAACTTTCCTCTATTGTTCTGGTGTCAATATAGCCATAAGCTGCTTATACTCATCTTCTGTAAGGTACTTCGCTATCACCTGCTCCATATCTTGCAGTTCTTGTTCTGTAATCCCATTTTCCATGTTGCTTGCTATGAGCTGCATCTCATCCGTTGGTATTTTATTCATCAATAGATCAAAAACTTCGGTCTTCTCTTCATTCGGAATGGTGTCCTTATATTTAGCCATATCATCTGGTGACATAACCACAGGATCCTTTGTTTCTTCTGGATTGTCAGTACCTTCATCAGGACTTTCCGATAAATCAGGGGCTGAATCCTTGCCAGCACTCGAACTTTCAGGTGAGTTACTACTCTGCTTATTCGCTGCACGGTCCGGCACTTTTTTCTGTTCCTCTGTACTTTTTTCACTCGTATTGCTAGAGCTAGAGTTCATTCCTAAAGCACCCTGAAAAATAGAAGTCAGGCCTGTCGGCTGTCCCTCCCATGCAATATTAAAACTAGATAACAGAGACTCTACATAAGATTGTACAATAAGACCTGTTGTCAACAATGTAAGTGTACTTACCAGCATAACCGTTATTACTATTTTTCCGCACCATTTCAGCCATCTCATGATTTTAAATGCCTCCTACTGATCAAATTACTCTCCGCCCTGCCCCTCTTAAAGAGAAGTAGGAATTATAGAAGTGTATAAAATCAGTATTGACGCATGTGGCTCTATTCTATCCTTATTTCTTACCTCAATTTTATGAAATTGATTCTTTTACTAGAGATGAAGAATAATTCTGCTTTTTAACGAAAAAAGCTCTCCACTTCAACTCCCTAATGACAGGTAGTTGAAAGTAGAGAGCTCCTATTTAAATAGGTTGCTCTGTCCTGCTGCAGACTAAGCTCGGTCTATTTTAGATTATTCGTAAATCGGCAGAATCTGATTCGTTTGCTCACGGTTACGACCTACAGAGAAAATAGCAATTGGAATTCCTGTAAGCTCAGACACACGTGTTACATAATTGCGTGTATTCTCAGGAAGGTCTTCTAATTTCTTAGCTGCTGTAATATCTTCACTCCAGCCTGGCATCTCTTCGTATACCGCTTCACATTCAGCCAGCATTTTCAGGCTAGCCGGATAATGGGTAATGAATTCACCGCGATATTTATACCCTACGCAGATTTTTACCGTATCAAGACCTGTAAGTACATCTAAAGAGTTCAAGGATAAGCCCGTAATTCCGCTGACACGGCGAGCATGACGTACAACAACACTATCAAACCAGCCCACACGGCGTGCGCGGCCTGTTACTGTGCCATACTCATGGCCTTTTTCACGAATATAGTCACCGACTTCATTATTAAGTTCGGTTGGGAAAGGTCCATCGCCAACACGCGTCGTATACGACTTAGCTACACCAATAACCTCTTTAATCTTAGAAGGTCCAACGCCTGAACCAATACATACACCGCCTGCAGACGGGTTAGAAGAGGTTACGTATGGATAGGTACCTTGGTCGATATCGAGCATTACTCCTTGTGCACCTTCAAACAATACTCGTTTATTCTCATCAATTGCATTGTTAAGAACAACGGATGTATCGGTCACATAAGGACGAATGAATTCAGCATACTCGAGGTATTGCTTCAGAATTTCTTCTACATCAAGCGGTTCTGCACCGTACACTTGCTGAATGACTTGGTTTTTCTCTTTGACCATATGACGGAGTTTTAGTTCAAATTCCTCTGCATCCAAGAGGTCTGCAATTCGGATCCCGTTACGAGCTGCTTTGTCCATATAAGCTGGGCCGATTCCTTTACGCGTCGTACCAATTTTATTTGGACCTTTACGCTCTTCTTCCAGTTCATCAAGAACCATATGATATGGCAAAATGACATGAGCGCGATCACTAATCACTAAGTTCTTTGTAGAGAATCCATTATCGTGTATATACGTAATTTCTTTAATAAGTGCCTCTGGATTTACAACCATACCATTCCCAATGACACATGTCTTATCTTCATAAAAAACACCGGATGGAATTAAGCTGAGCTTATATTTCTTATCGTCAATCAGGATCGTATGACCTGCATTATTACCTCCTTGGTAGCGAGCTACAACTTCCGCACTTTCTGCCAAATAATCGGTAATTTTGCCTTTGCCTTCGTCTCCCCATTGTGTCCCCACAACGACTACTGTTGACATATTCATTCCCCCGTAAATGTAAATTACAAACCTGTTTATATATTCACTTGGCATTGTTGTCTTCATTCATAGCTGTCTATGAATAATTCATAAAACGTCAGAACAGTAAAAACTACGTTACTTCATTTGTAACGTTATAGATCATCTTTATATCTGGTACGTTTGCTGCTAAAAGCAGCAATTCAAGTTTACCAGTCGCCCAAAGCAAAGTCAAACATAAAAACGAACGATTATACATAACTTAAATGTATTGTTCGGGATTAGAAGTGGTTGTCCAAAAAAAATCCACTGTCCCGTGTATAATAACACTAGTCAGTGGATCTCTTATCTATCTTATATTCCATATGGATTACCCAGCAAAGGCATCCGCATGAACTCGCTCATAGTTTACGAACTTATTAAAGTTTTTCAAGAATACAAGCTCAACGGTTCCTACCGGACCGTTACGCTGTTTAGCAATAATGATCTCGATAATATTTTTCTTCTCTGTATCCTGATTATAGTAATCATCACGATACAAAAAGGCAACAATATCAGCATCTTGCTCGATGGAACCTGATTCACGAAGGTCACTCATCATCGGACGTTTATCCTGCCGCTGTTCTACACCACGACTAAGCTGCGAGAGCGCAATAACAGGAACGTCTAGTTCACGGGCAATTTGCTTAAGGGTACGGGAGATTTCAGATACTTCCTGCTGACGGTTCTCGCCGCTCTTGCCGCGTCCCTGGATCAGCTGGAGATAATCGATCACAATCATACCGAGTCCCTTTTCCTTCTTAAGACGGCGACATTTAGCCCGAATATCCGCAACGGTGATTCCTGGTGTATCATCAATGTAAATCTCTGCTTCCGATAAAGCAGCAATCCCCATTGTCAGCTTGGACCAATCGTCGTCACCTTTAAACTCCCCGTTACGCATGACATTCGCATCGAGGTTAGCTTCTGCACAGATCATCCGCTGTACCAGCTGAGCGGCTGACATCTCGAGACTGAAGATAGCTACTGTCTCGTTTGCTCTTACCGCTACGTTCTGTGCAATGTTGAGGGCAAATGCCGTCTTCCCTACAGAAGGACGTGCCGCAACGATAATGAGGTCATTTCGCTGAAAACCACTCGTCATTTTGTCCAAATCCACAAAGCCGGAAGGAATCCCTGTTGTATTCCCCTTGTTCTGATAAAGGGTTTCTACTTTATCAAACACTTCCATGAGCACATCTCTAATGGCAATAAAGCCGCTGCTGGATCGGCGATTGGAAATCTCAAGGATTTTCCGCTCGGCATCACTAAGCATTCCTGACACATCTTCTCCGCCAGCATACCCTTCACTTACAATGGTAGTCGCTGTTCGAATAAGTCTACGGAGCATCGATTTTTCTTCAATAATCTGCGCATAATAATCCACATTAGCCGCTGTTGGAACAGCTTGAGCCAATTTTGCAAGGTAGCTTACCCCGCCGATATCCTCAAGCTGCCCTTTATCCTGCATAAGCGAGGTGAGCGTGATAAGGTCAATTGGCTGGTTATCTTCACTAAGCTGAATCATGGATTCATAGATTAACTGATGAGACTTGTCGTAGAAATCTTCAGTCGATACCCGCTCCATAGCGGTAATCAAAGCCTCTGCTTGTAAAAGAATAGCACCTAGAACGGCCTGCTCTGCTTCAAGGTTTTGCGGTGGAACCCGGTCGAAATAAATCTCGCCGCCCATCTTATTCCTCCGTCACTTGGACCTTGAGCGTGGCTTTGACATCCGGATGGAGTTTAACACTCATCTGTGTAACCCCAAGGGTACGAATCGGTTCATCCAGCTCGATTTTCCGTTTATCAATTTTATAACCTTGTTTACCCAGCGCTTCTGCGATCTGTTTGCTTGTAATAGCTCCAAACAATTTACCGCCTTCACCCGCTTTAGCTTTCAGTTCCACCGTTACAGTTTCCAACTTTTTACCGAGTGCTACAGCTTCTTCTTTTTCTTGCTGTTTACGTTTCTGCTCCGCAGCATTTTGGTTTTCCAGCACTTTTACGTTACCTTCTGTTGCCGGACGCGCAAGTCCTCTTGGCAGCAAGAAGTTTGATGCGTAACCTTCAGACACCTCTTTAACTTGACCTTTTTTCCCTTGACCTTTTACATCTTTTATAAAAATGACTTTCATTCGAACAACCCCTCTTCCTTCTCGATTTCAGAAAGTACATCTAACAAACGTGATTCTGCCTCTTTAATCGGCATGTCTAGCTGAACAGCCGCATTCGTTAAATGACCGCCGCCTCCAAGTCGTTCCATAACAACTTGAACATTCATTTTACCAAGAGAACGGGCACTGATGCCAATTAATCCATCCGGACGTTCACTAACAACGAAGGAAGCAACGACATCGGTCATATTAAGTAATGAGTCTGCCACCTGTGCAATGAGCAATTGCGAAATTATCTGTCCTTCTTCCGTAACAGCTACTGCAATATGCCCATGAATCATTTTAGCATGTTTTATGATTTCTGCTTTCGCAATATATTCCTGGAGATCCTCTTTGAGCAAACGTTGCACCAGAATGGAATCTGCACCAGATCGTCTTAAGTAACCTGCCGCTTCAAACGTTCTTGAACCGGTATGAATTGCAAAATGCTTCGTATCCACCGTAATCCCTGCCAGCAGTGCGGTGGCTTCCAGTGGTCTGAGCTGTAATTTATCATGAATATACTGTAATAGCTCTGTGACGAGTTCAGCAGCTGAGGAGGCATATGGCTCCAAATAGATCAGCACTGCGTCATTTATAAATTCTTCTCCTCGGCGGTGATGGTCGACCACCACTACACGAGAAGCCTCTTGTACAAGTCTAGGTTCAATCGTCATGGATGCTTTGTGTGTATCGACGACGACAAGTAGACTATGCTCTGTGATCATCTGCTGTGCTTCTTCCGGTGTAATAAACGAATGACCGATCTGCTCGTCTTTATACACCTGCTCCATCAATCGTTCAATCGATGGATTCGATTCATCGAGCACAATGTAGGCATCCACATGATATAGATTAGCAGCTTTCCATATCCCAATGGAAGCCCCGATCGCATCCATATCTGGGATTTTGTGCCCCATAATAAAGACCTGGTCGCTCTCTTGCATGAGATCACGCAGAGCATGCGCAATAACCCTTGCTCTTACCCGAGTTCTTTTTTCCACGGCATTGGTTTTACCGCCATAAAAAGAAAGTCGTTGACCCGCTTTTACTGCAGCCTGATCTCCGCCCCGCCCAAGCGCCATATCGAGACTGGACTGAGCAAGCTCTCCAAGCTCACGGATGCTGTCTGAACCGTAGGCAAGACCAATACTGAGCGTCATAGGAACCTTCAAATCGGCTGTCATCTCCCGAATATCATCGAGGATAATAAAGCGACTCATCTCAAGATCCTGCAAGGAATTATGATTAAGAATCATTAGATAACGTTCTGAAGACAAACGTCTTAGATAGATATTGAAGTCCTTAGCCCAGGAAGTAATCTCACTTGCTGCACGAGCAGTTAGGGCAGTGCGCTGCTGGTCATCCATGCCTTGGGATGCTTCATCCAGATTATCCAGCATGATAATACCAAGCGCTATTTTTTCTTTCTCATATTTATCCCGAAGTGTTGCAAGCTCAGTTGTTTCATAAATGTAGATCAGCCGCTCTTCTGGATAATGTCTTAGATCATATACTTGTTCATTCATCCGATATTCAAATTGGATATCATGAGGATGATCCTTATGATGATCTTTTTTGTCTTTGTCTTTTACCTTAAAGGGCAATTGTGGAAAAAGGGTCGCCAGATCACTGCCAATCAGTGTTTTCTCACCAAACATACGAGAGACAAAGCGGTTGTTCCACTCGATAGAGCGGTCCTCACTGTATAGTACAATCCCAAGCGGCAAGTTACTGACGACTTCTCCTTCTACCCTTTTAATACGTAGGTTTAGTCCGCCTATATACTGATTCAGCTCTCTTCGAAAATCAAGCTCAGCTTTGACCATTACGAAACCAAGAATCGCCACAAGGACAAGACAGACAAGACCAAGCGGCCAATTATAGGCAACGAGAAATGCATCCAGAATGAGTAATAAAGCAAACGCCCAGACGGTCTGGTATCCGTGCCAGCGTTTTAAAAGAAATTTAGGCATTAAAATTCATCCTATCGTTTTGGTCTGGAAATGGCTTCACGGAGTGGAAAAGCAAGATCAATAATCCCGATAATCCGCATGGGTCCAATCAGAACCGTCGCTGCTGCAAGCAAGAAAGGCAGAATAGGATGCCATTTTTTTGTATGAGCAACATAGAAGAAGAAGCCGACGGCTTGAATCATAAAACAGAAATTAATCAGCGGAACGAAATTAAGAGCAATCATCGTCATAAAGCTAGATCCCGAGCCATCTGCAACAAGTTGTAGAATAATACCTATAAAATAATACCAAATTAAAGCTTTTGGTAATCTCCACTCTCGTGCAGGTTTTAGTCTTGGTACATGAACGCCAAGTCGACTAAGCACCGGACGAGCAATAGAGTGTGTTATAGACGCCATAATAAAAGAAGTAACAATCAGAGCAAACGGAATCATCTGTACCGTTGTTGTTTTAATACGCTCTGCCATTTCTTCATCTATCACGAGTCCATTGGTGAGTGCATTGTTACCGCCGGCTTCGGTCACCGGAGTGAGGGTGAGAGTAACAACATCCTTCATATATCCTTGAAAATCAAACTGAAAAATAGTGGTGCTAATCAGCAGCAACAACAAAAATTCAGCAAGAATCGTACCCGTACCTGCCATAAGTGTATTCAGTGCCGGCTTTTTGTTTTTGTAGAAATGCCCCATCACAATAGCTGGTATCAAAAAGAAGATGGATAACAGCAAATAAAAAGGCTCTACAATAAAAGCAATCAGAGCCACAGGGATAATATGCAGGCAGAAGGCTTTCAGGCTTAGTGAGCCGTACAGAATCACCCCAGGCAGAATAATCAAAAATACACTAATAGCTGTCAGCGGCGGAGTCAGCAGTGATAACAAAAGCACTAGATAAACGATACTCCATATAGCTGTTGACCAGCGAAATTTCAAATGTTTTCACCTCTTACGCATATGATCTTCGAGAGCAGAAATATCTTTATACCAGTCTTCAAGCTGGTGACCTTCCTGTTTGTGTTTTTTCAGCTTCTCGATGAGCAGATCATCCATATCTTTAAAAGAAATCCCAAGCCTTCTCCCCAGGATGTAACTGCTCATGATGAGACTTGCAAGACTATCGCTGATTCGCGCTGTGCTTCCTTCCCAAAGCGCTTTAAACAAACGTGACACTTGATCCAGCATTTCCGTTTTAAGCCATTCAATCACTTTCGCGCGTTTCGCTACATCCAGTTCTTTTGGCATGCTTATGATCGTCACACTCCCGTGAAAAGCTTTATTCTCCATTATAGCATAAAAGGGAATATCCATAAAAAGGACTGCTCGGAATCTCTTGTATTAAAAATAAGACCTTTTCCTCTATTTTAACCTGAATTCGTATTAAGCGATTCTTTCTCCACCATATTTTCGCAATATTCAATAATTTGGCTGCGACGTACAATCCCGATAAACCGATCCATATCATCCACAACCGGTACGAAGTTTTGTGCTTTTGCGAGATTAATTAAATCCCCCATGTTCGCATTAATGGAAACCGGTTTGATATTTACTCGGAGAGGCACATCCTTGAGGTAAAATTTCGAAGCGTTTTCAAATGTAATCTCTCCCTTAGAATTCTTCATATGCCATAGAAGGTCTCCCTCTGTTACTGTACCTTTGTATTTTCCGTCTTTCGTCAAAATAGGAACTGCAGTAAAGCGGTGATATTCCATCCGTTCAAGGGTCTGTCTCAGCGTTGCATCTGAGGTAACTGTTGCTACCTCCTGTTTGGGCAGCAAGAAAAAAGCAATATTCATAACTAAACACTTCCTCCTTATGTTAAGGCAATAGTAAAGTATTTGTATCTCTTACATATTGCGGGGTTACTTCTTACTTACTACCATTATATTCTCATAACACAACAAAATCAGCACCAGACTTAAAGAAATAATCGTCCAGTGCTGATCTTCTGTCCACCTATTCTGTATCCTTACTCTTTATATCGTCCGTGTTCGGTTTCATTAATGTCTCTGCAGTCGTATTTGGATCAAGCCAGTTACTAATCAGCTCTTTCGCATACGCCAGATAATCTTCATCTACATCATCATAGAAGATTCCATTCTTTCTTACCCCTTCACCCATAATAGTGAAACTAGAAATTTCAGGGCTGCTCTGAGTAAGAACTTGTTTAGCTAGGTCGATAATAAAAGAAGGCTGCATATTGGTTTGGAAATTATCGCCCATAATATCGAACAGTTCAGGAATGTTTGAAATTTGACTAAGATTCAGCATTTTTTTAGCAACTGCATTTAAAAAGATCTGCTGACGCTTTGTCCGGTTGAAGTCACTGTCTTCGCGATAACGAACATAATAGAGTGCTTCCTCTCCGCTATACAGCGGCTTACCGCCTTCAATGGTAAACTGAACATGATTTGGGTTCTTGTTAACAATATCTTCTTCGATCGGCAGTTCAATACCGCCAATTGCGTCGACAACTTCCTGAATGGCAGTAAAGTTTACCGTTGCATAGTAATCAATTTCCTTCTCCAGGAAATTTTCAACGGTGTTAATTGACATCTCCTCTTCACCAAAAGCAAAAGCATGAGTGAGTTTATCATAATCATCTTCACCGTCTTTATTTGCATCATGCCCTATAATTTGTACATACGTATCACGGGGAATCGAGACAAGCAGGACTTTTGATTCTTTAGGACGAACCACCGAATAAATAACGGTATCGGAGCGACCACGCGTTTTCTCATACGGTCTTGCATCCGTTCCTAGTAACAGAACAGAAAATGGTTTTTCTTGATATACGATAGGCTCGGCATTAGCTTCACCTCTATATGATTTCTCAAGCTGATTTTTTACAGTATCGGATAAGAACAAATCAAATGCTGCAAGAGCAATTTTTTGTCTAAAAGGATAGGCTACCGCGACTAATACAACAAGGGTTACAAGCGTGATCAGTAAACCCTTTTTTTTATTGCGTTGCTTTCTTCTTGATCTAGATCTCATTGGTTCATTCCTTCTCTTAGTATGGGGGCTACAATCCTATTTTCTATTTTAGTAGGCACTAGAGGTCACAGGAGACAAATTACTCGTAATCATTCTTTCTATACGGACTGCCTCACTCTATAATGTCCTATTATTTTTTATCGTGCAACTTGTACATTTTGCTATATTACCATATTAATCTGTAAGACCGCACCATGCAAATTGTCATATTTCTCCGTATTTTGTAACCTTTTCGGTTTATTTCTAGGAAATAGAGAAGGGATTCCCTAACATTTTGAATTAAATAGAGGGTCTTTGAATAACTTGAAGCCACGTCGAAGCCCAGTTTTGGGTCCACTCTTTTGCACTATAGGCGTGAGCAAATCCATAGTCAAACAATTGCTTGGCTTCTTCAAAACGCTGTTCTTTGGTTTCTGCTCCCATGATAATAGCAATCAATCGTTGCCCGTTCTTTTTCACCGTACTTGATAAGCAATAACCTGCATCTTCTGTATAGCCCGTTTTAAGGCCATCTGCCCCGCTGTAAGCATATGGACCCTTTACATTGTCCAGCATCCAGTTGGTATTACTCATATATAATCCTTTGTTTCGTAATTCAACTTGAGTCTGGCTTGAAAGTTTTAAAATTTCAGGATGTTGTTTAATAAGGTGAGCGGAGAGTTTAGCAACATCTTTTGCCGTCATATAGTTCTCAGAGGGTCCACCAGATAAAGACGAAGACCCTGTCGCATTATTATATTTTGTATGTACAGACAGTCCAATAGACCTCGCTCTTCTATTCATTTCTTCTACAAAACGTTCTTCAGAGCCAAATGCATGCTCTGCTAGAGCAATCGTTGCATCATTTGCAGAATAAACAGAGATGACCTTGAGTAGTTCGTTGACTGTAAATTGATCATTTTCATTTAGAGATACATTAATACCAGCAGATGTCGCAGCATGTTTGCTGATCGTTACAATGTCACTTCTAGAAATATGTCCGGCATTCAATTCGTCCAGGATAATAAGCTGTGTCATTAATTTGGATAAGCTTGCTGCAGGCAAAGGGTGATCCCCATTAGAACTAACGATAACTTCACCTGAAGAAGCGTCCATGAGCAGGGCAGCACTAGATTGAATAGATGGTTTTCCTACTAAGCTTTCTGGCCTTATACCTATAAATATGACAGCGATGAGAACAACCAGTATACTGCTTCGCAGGATCCATTTCTTCATCTCTACTCCCCCATTCATTTATTTTTCAAAAAAAAAATTAGATTTTACTAGCAGAATATCCTTATCTATGTAACCAATCTATTGCTCTAATTTTTATTAAACCAATCTATATAAGTATAGACGTAGAAAATAAGGTTTTTGTCTGCATTTTTCTATATTTTTTCAAAAAAATATTGTATGGGATTATAATTTTCATTTCTTTGTAACCAAAACACAGCTTTTCTACACTTTTATCGTGTAAAAAAGCTGTGTTTGTGGTACGGGCCTGCTCACTATCAATATATCAGTGCAGTATATGATTTCTATTTTGGAATTCTATATATTTATGCATAGTGACATGCCACATAGTGATCTGAACCTACATTACGGTACTCCGGAACCTCTTGCTTACAACGATCCGAAGCAATAGGACAACGAGTATGAAATTTACAACCTGAAGGTGGATTTGCTGGACTTGGGATATCACCCTTAAGCACAATGCGTTCTCTTTTCAGTGTTGGATCGGGAATTGGCACCGCGGATAGTAAAGCTTTTGTATAGGGATGAAGCGGATTACGGAACAATTCATCCTTACTAGCCATCTCTACCATGGAACCAAGGTACATAACTCCAATTCTTGTGCAAAGATGCTCGACTACACTAAGATCATGAGATATAAACAGATATGTCAGCTGTTTCTCTGCTTGCAAATCACTAAGCAAGTTGATGATCTGAGCCTGAATGGATACATCCAGTGCAGAAACCGGTTCATCTGCCACAATAAAGTCTGGGTTTAGAATGAGTGCACGCGCGATTCCAATCCGCTGACGCTGCCCGCCTGAGAATTCATGCGGAAAGCGATCATAATGATATGCAGAGAGACCGCAGATACGCAAAGTTTCTTCTACAGTAGCTCGTATCATCTTTCTAGGAATTAATTTATGGTCCAGCAGTGCTTCGCCAATTGCATCGCCTACCTTGATCCGGGGATTCAGTGAACTGAAAGGATCCTGGAATACGATCTGCATTTCCGGCCGAATAGAGCGCAGTTTCTCCTTAGATAAGGTATGAAGATCCTGTCCTTTAAAAATAACCTTACCTGACGTTTTGTCATTCAGTCTAAGAATGGTTCGGCCAATGGTACTCTTACCACAGCCAGACTCTCCTACGAGTCCGAATGACTCTCCTTTATAGATAGTAAACGATACATCGTCTACTGCTTTTACATCACCCACACGACGCTGAAACACGCCGCCCGTAATCGGAAAGTATTTCTTTAGATTCTGTACTTCAATCAGCGCTTCTGTCATCGTACCATTGCCTCCTCCTCATAGAGCCAACATGCGACTTTATGTCCTTCTTCATCTTTACGCAGTGGAGGCTCTTTCTCGCGGCATATATTCATGCAAGACTCACAGCGATCATGGAAATGACAATTCTGCCCGAGTTCAACGGGGTTTGGTACTTGGCCTGGAATAGAATATAGGCGTTCCTGTCTTTGATTAATAATCGGTTTAGCCTTAAGGAGTCCTTTGGTATATGGATGTTTTGGTGCCTTAAATAGTTCAAATACCGAAGCTTCCTCAATAACTTTGCCTGCATACATAACGACCACATAATCAGCCATTTCCGCAACAACACCCAGATCATGAGTGATGAGCATGATGGAGGTATTGAATTTCTCTTTGATATCACGCATCAGATCAAGAATTTGTGCTTGAATGGTTACATCAAGTGCCGTTGTCGGTTCATCAGCAATGAGCAGCTTCGGATTACAGCTTAGTGCAATGGCAATCATGATCCGCTGACGCATACCGCCGCTCAGTTCATGTGGAAAAGAGTCTACAATTTTCTCAGGTCGTGAAATCCCAACTAGACTAATTAGTTCAATCGCTCTCTTGCGAGCTTTCTTCTTATCCAGCAGCAAATGAATCATTAGCGGTTCACTGATCTGCTCTCCGATGGTAAGTACAGGGTTTAATGAAGACATCGGTTCTTGAAAAATTATCGAGATATCATTACCGCGAATTCGGCTCATTTCGTTTTTATTTAGCTTAAGTATATCTTTGCCTTTAAACAAAATTTCTCCCCCGGCGGGAGGCACTTCTAATAAACGCATCAGTGACATTGCCGTTACGCTTTTTCCGCATCCGGATTCACCGACGATGCATACGGTCTCGCCTTCACGAATCGTAAAGCTTACGTCATCAACTGCTTTAACGATCCCTGCGGATGTATGAAAATGCGTTTTTAAGTTACGGAATTCTACTAAGTCTTTTGCCATCTTCGCATCTCCTACTTTTTCATTTTAGGATCGAGCGCATCTCGTAGCCCGTCACCAATCAAGTTAATCGATACAACGGTAATCAGAATACACATGCCTGGCGGAATCCAGAGCCACGGTCTCTTTCGAAACTCAATGAGTCCATTTGCCTCTGAGATCAAATTTCCCCATGACGGAGTAGGCGGAACAACCCCAAGACCTAACCAACTAAGTGCGGATTCTGACAAAATAGCGCCTGCAACACCAAGGGTTGCAGATACGATAATAATAGGAATGGTATTCGGAAGCAGATGTTTGAAAATTTTACGATGGTCACGCAGACCTAAAGCTTCTGTGGCCTGCATAAATTCTTGTTCTCTCAGCGTCAGTATTTGTCCGCGAACAAGTCTTGCTAAGCTTGGCCATGATAAGACACCGAGAATAAGCATCAGAAAATAGATTCGTTTTTCCGGAGGAATCTTCAAATCTGACATAATCGCACCCAAGATGATGAGCAAAGGTAGCGAAGGCAGTGACATAAATATTTCAGCAATACGCATAATAAATGAATCCAGGAACTTCTTGTAGAAGCCGGCAAGTGCGCCGAGTACCGAACCAATTATGACTGATATTGCTGTTGCAATCACCCCGACCAGTATGGATACACGTCCTGCCAGCATGACACGAAGCAGAACATCCCTGCCAAGTTTATCGGTGCCAAGCCAATGTGCACTGCTAGGCGGATTATTTTTATCAGCCACATTATAATCATAAAGATTGTAAGGTGATATTTTAGGGCCTAAAAAACAAATTAGGACCATCAACACTAAAATGAAAAGTCCAGCTATAGCAAGACGGTTTTGGGAGAACCTGCGCAGAACAACTCTCCAAGGTGAATCCGGCCGCTTCGCTGGGACTTGAGCTTTCGACTTTAAAGGTGCAGCCTCAATTGACATGACATCTCCTCCTACTTCAACCTTATTCTAGGGTCTGCAACACCGTAGAGCACATCAGATATTAACGTTCCAATCAACGTCAGTGCAGCCAAGAAAATCGTGAACCCAAGCATAAACGGATAATCTCGCATCGTGATGGATTCTAGATAAACTTGCCCTACGCCTGGCCATACAAAGATTTTCTCCAGGATGATTGCCCCCGAGAACAATGCAGGAAGTTCAAATCCCATGAGTGTGATTGCAGGAAGCATTGCATTGCGAAGTGCGTGCTTAAAAATTACCGTTCTTTCTTTAAGACCTTTTGCCCTGGCCGTCCGAATATAATCCTGTCGAATGACCTCAAGCATGCTTGTTCTGAAATAACGAGTGAGGCTTCCTGTACTTAACATGGTTAGTACAAGAACCGGTAAGAACATGTGATCAGCTACATCAACGATATAGTCCCAAGTAGATCCTGCTTGTCCTGCTGTAGTCATTCCGCCTACAGGGAAGAGCGCCCAATCTACTGCCATAAACTTAATGAGTATTAAACCTATAAAAAACGATGGCAAAGACATACATAAAAATACGAATAAAGTCATTAACTTATCAAAAAGAGAGTACTGAAATTTAGCAGAGAATACACCCGCAACAATGGCGATGATCCAACTGAACATCATACTGAAGAAAGCAATAAGAAAAGAGTTCCATACATAATCTCCAATGACATCGGTGACAGGACGTTTATGCTGCAAGGAATCGCCCATATTAGCGGTGAGCATGTTTCCGACCCATATGAAATATCGCTGCACAGGATCTTTATCAAGTCCATATATTTTCTCCAACTGCTGAGCTTTTTCTGCTGTCATATTGGGATTTTGCTGAGAAGTAATGTAGTCCCCTGGAACAAGAGCTGTAATTGCAAATACAAGAATAGTAATTCCGATCATTGTCGGAATCATTTGCAGCAGCCTCCGGATAATATACTGCTTCATAATATTCCTCCCGGGATATAAGTGGATAAGCTCAGCTCTTGCGAGAGCTGAGCTTATCATTTTCATGCTGGGCTATATGTCTTATTCTCCGATTTCTGCTTTGTAAAGACTATAAGTAAATCTTTTATAAGGGGTAATTTCCAGACCATTAATTCGTCCGTTAATTGCCCATCCATCTCTTCTTTGGTACATCAAGATATCTGCAATATCTTGATTGAGCACTTGATAAGCCTTAGCGTAAATTTCTTTACGTTTCTCTATATCAAGTGCTTTTTTACCTTGCTTCATCAAATCGTCGTACTCTTTATTAGAGTAATGCACACGATTCTGTGCTCCATTTGTAGTGTATACAGTGCTATCAGGATCTGGAGTAAGTCCCCAAGCCATGAAGTACATATCGTATTCGCTCTTATCTAATTTATCTAGAATTGCGTTGAAATCGAGCGTTTCTGCATTCACTTTAATTCCAAGTTCTTGATAATTAGCAATCATGATTGGCAGAAGCGCATCCACTACTGGATTATCTGCCGTACCAGAGAAATCAATTGTGAATTGCTCACCATCTTTTTCACGAATACCATCCTTGCCAACAGTCCAGCCAGCTTCATCTAACAATGATTTTGCTTTTTCAATATCAAAGTCATAAGCTTCAATACCTTCACTTGTGTATGCCCAAGATTCTTTGGACTGAGGAATATTGATAACATCAGCAAACTTACCGTATACTGCCTCTACAATCTCTGCACGATTCAGACCGAATACAAGTGCTTGACGTACTTTTGGATCTTGGAATTTTGCTCTTTCATGGTTCATACCAACATAACCGTAACCGTTTGTAGGGAAGATATTTAAATCAAGGAATCCAAGAGTTTGAATTTCTTCTACATTATCTTCATCTACAGTGACCATATCCATATCAATCTCACCGGATGTAAGCATTGCGAGTTTTGTCTCGTCAGTAGTAGATTTGTAAATTACATTTTTGATTTTTGGTGCACCTAGGAAGTAATTTTCATTTGCTTCAAAAACAACTTGTTGTCCTGGCTGGAAGGATTTCATAACATACTGTCCAGAACCAACCGGCTTGTCATTTAATGCTTTTACAGAATCAAGATTACCTTGTTTGTAATCTTTTCCATAGTAAGCTTCAGGCATAAAAGGAATACCACCTAAAAAGTCTTTGGTAAGAGCCGTAACTTCAGTAACTTCTACTTCTACTGTGTTGTCATTAACAATCGTTACGCCGGAGATTTCATTAGCTTTACCATCGTAATATTCTTGTCCGCCTTTAATGTAGTAAGACAATGCATCCGAAGGACCGTCGTAGCTCTTATCATGAAGAACTTTTAAAGAGAAATAGAAATCTTTAACACTTAGCGGTGTGCCGTCAGTGTAAGTTACACCTGGTTTCAGTTTGAAAGTATACTTCAAACCATCTTCACTAACATCAATGCTCTCTGCAAGATGATCAGAATATGTGCCATCGCCATTAATTGTTTGGAAACCGTCAAAAAGGATGTCATTAACCATATAATCATAAGCAGAATCTTGGAAAAGCGGGTTAAATACGCCTTTAGGAGAAGTAACCCCTACAATCAAAGTATCAGTACGACTTGTTGCCGGACCTGGGTTAGCAGACATATCCGCTGCTTCAAACAATCCATCGTTCTTTGTAGCATCTTCAGCAGGTGCTTCTGGCGTCTCTGGTGCTGGTGTTTCTGTGTTTGGTGTTTCCCCCGGAGTTGGTTCTGCCGTTTGTCCGCCAGCGCATGCTGCAAGTACCGTTACCAGCATAAGCATGATCACTAGCATTAGCGAAAATCTCTTTCTCATGAAAATCCTCCTCTTAAATTTCTATAAATGCTTATAAATTATCAGGATAAAATATATGAAAATTATCCATGAATAATTACAGAGTTACTAAATTTGTGAAGTATTATCATGATGCTAGGAAAACGAAGTAAGGCAGGAATGATGAATAAATAAGTGGTGAATACGAACTAATAAATGGATTGCATTTATACGAATCTAAATATGTAGAGTATCCTTGGTGTGAGGTTATAATGAATAATAAAAAAAGCGGAAATCTAGTGCTAGAGATGCATACTTTTAGACCATCGGTCAATAAATGTAATATCATCCTATTAATTGGTATTAAATAATTTATTTAATGATACGTGTAAATTTTACTAACGTCAATGTTTTTTTACATCCCATTGATATTTAACGTTTATTTCTGTTTATAAGGGGTAAAGGTTTAATTAATTCCATGATGTACGGATTATTAGATGACAGTATATTGTTATATCTAATAAAAGGATTGTCTATATATAACATCTACATTACACATAAAATGGAAATTGAATATTAGTGTGAGTAAACATAACGCCTATTAAATCAAGATGAAGATGGTACTAGCGTTATTGTCAGCAGAGGGCGGATTAGAGATCTTTTAATGAATTGTGGTTATATGATTACTTTTATTAGAACTTTTTCCCTATTATACAATTCTACTTATTTATTTCAACTACCCTATACGCTGAATTGTAAACATCCTGTGAAAACTTTCATGAAAATAAAAAAAGATCCTACATAAGCAGGACCATATAATATCAATTTAAATCCAGTTCATAACTCCATTAAAACGTAAACGTCTGTAACTATATAGACAAAAGAACCATTTCGATCTATATATATTCTGATTAAAGAAAATAAAGGGATCAAAAAATTGGTTCGTTTATAAACCTTTCTTACGTTAACTACTTCTATTATTTCTATTTCTACTATTTCTACTTCTACTACTTTAACTACCTCTATTACTTCAACTACTTCAACTGCTTCTTCAACTTCCTCTTCAACTTCTGCTACTTCTTCTCATTCATTCTTCGCTTGCTTCTAAATCTTCAGAGTCTAGTTTATATCCGGGTGGTCTTTTACCGCGCTGCAACTCAGCTATACTGTAACCAAAATCATACTGAAGATGAGGGTAGTCTGGAAAACTGGCCCAATCTCCTCCCCATTCAAATCCGAGTTCTTTCGCGATTGCTACAATCTCCATCCAATCTGACTTCCCATTTCTATTCCCATCATGGTCCATATCCCATATCACTTTATCTGCCGAGACCCTAATCGCAAAATCAATGGCGAGTCCATAATTATGATACGATTCTCCGCCTCTAGCAGAAGTTACAATCTGCCCTGCGGTGGATCGTCCTTGTTCAAAGAGTTCATCTTGCCTCTCTTCACTCCGGTATCCTTCTGTAATGATGATCTTTATTCCGCTCTTTCTTGCTCGCTCTACTAACTGGTTTTGCTTTTCAGCAACAACGGGGTGTAATCCCGTTACTTCAAACTGTTCTTCTGTAACCTCTCTAAAAAAAGGAAGGCTCCAATGAATACGGAAAGTGTCCGACTGCGAAATATAATATACAAGTCCCAAGAGCAACAGCATTAACAGTAAACGTCCTGAAGTCCCCCGTCTTTGATGTGTTTGCCTTCTCATAACCACTCCTATATTCTATCTATTCTATCGTTAAATTTTGTCTAAATAGATAAATCACAATGTTGTTTCAACATCTCCATAGTTAATAGCCACTTTATATCAATAGATTAAAGAATCAAATCAATTTCATAACTCATTAAAACAATAAATTTGTAACTATATATAGATAAATAGAACCATTTTGATTTATATATACTCCTGATTAAAGCAACTAAAGGTATTATGAAATTTATTCAAACGTATGTAATTATTAAAACAAAAAAAACAACCTGCTGTAAACAGCAGGTTGTTTTCGATCACTGAACCTGAAACTATTCAGTTGTGTACGGAAGCAATGCGATTTGACGGGAGCGTTTGATTGCAATCGTCAGCATGCGTTGGTATTTTGCACTCGTGCCAGTAACACGACGTGGCAAAATTTTTCCGCGTTCACTGATAAATTTACGAAGCAGGTCCGTATCTTTATAGTCAATGTGAGTAATTTTGTTTACAGTGAAGAAACAAACTTTACGACGTTTATTACGGCCACCACGGCGTGCTGGTCTTTTATCGTCTCCGCCTTCTCTTTGTTTGAAGCCCATGCTATTCAGTCCTTCCTAATTAAAATGGCAAATCATCATCCGAAATATCAATCGGTTTACCGTCATCCGAAAAAGGATCCTGATTGTTCCGTGAGAAATTGTTGTTCCCTCGGTTACCGTTGCCGCTGCCTCCGAATGAAGGCTCTTCACGCACAGTTCCACCGCTATTTGTGTTGCCACCATCACGGCTAGATTCCAAGAAACGAACGTTATCAGCGATAACTTCAGTAACGTATACACGTTTACCTTCGTTATTCTCATAATTACGTACTTGAATGCGTCCCTCGACGGCTGTTAGACGGCCTTTACGCAAATAATTTGCACAAGTTTCCGCTAGCTGTCTCCAGGTAACGACCGGTATAAAATCAGCTTCCCGTTCTCCACCTTGACTTGTAAACGGACGGTCTACAGCAAGTGTGAATTGAGTCACGGCTACTCCAGCAGGAGTATAACGTAATTCAGGATCACGGGTTAACCGGCCAATCAGAATGACTCGGTTCAACAATCTAATCCCCTCCTTCTGAGCGTAATTATTACAAAAATCATGTTTTACGGATTAAGCAACATCGTTTGTGATGAGATAACGAATTACTTCGTCAGAAATTTTCATGAGACGTTCCAACTCGGAAACGACAGCTGGTTCAGCGTTGAAGTTAACCAACACATAGTGACCATCACGGAATTTCTTAATCTCATACGCAAGACGGCGTTTACCCAAAACGTCATGTTTTGTAATTTCCCCGCCATTGGAGATGATGCCTTGGAATTTTTCGACTGCAGCTTGAACAGCTTCTTGTTCAATATCAGGACGAATAATGTACATCACTTCATATTTGCGCATAACTATACACCTCCTTATGGACATAAGGCCCTCTAGCTTAGCTGAGAGCAAGGAACGAGAATAAACTCGCACCACTCCAATATAACATTTTCATGGTATGAGTGCAAGCACATGTTCTCTTTTACCATTAGATAATCCAACATGATTGTAATCGGATCTGCGCACAATAAGGAAGCAATACAATATAAGGAGGGATACGAATGGGTGAAAGAACAGAATTCGAACCAGGAGATAAAGCACCAAACGACGGCGAATATACTGAGGTTGGGGAGGCCAGTTTTCACACAGAAATCAACAATCCCAAACGAGTGAAGCTGAAAAAAGGCGATCCGTTCCCAGAAACAACGAATAAAGATCGTAAATGGAAGAAGCTTACCAAAGCCCGGGTTCATTAATCATTAACGGATAAGTAAAATAAAATTATTTGTAACTCACGTTTATTTTTCTCATTACCGGACATAATACAGTTAAGGCAGTGCTCAAGGAGAGGTGTGGTTCCGTTGGATGTATTGAAGACCGAGCCGGACATTCGCTTAGAGGAGGGTCTTGATCGTGGCAAATAGAAGCGGAAGGTAATGTGCGGAAGATGAAATAAATGGATTCAGATGCACGAGTATTGCTTGGCAGTACACCGAGTTTCTTACGAATTGTTACGTAATAGATGTTTTCTTTACCATAACGCACTGCCTTCCGAGAAGGACCCTACTAGGGTCCTTTTTTGGTATTTTTAAAAAGTAAGTATCTTTAAACAAACACCTGGAACGTACAACAGCAAAAGTCTCCATATACGAAAAAACCTCTTACGTTGTAAACGTAAGAGGTGCGTCCGTATTTTAGGTTAGGTTCAATCATTTAGTTAAATGGCGGAAAGAGAGGGATTCGAACCCTCGCACGCCGCAAGGCGCCTAACTGATTTCGAGTCAGTCCCCTTATAACCTCTTGGGTACCTTTCCGCAGCAAAATTCATTATATCAAAAAAGTCTTCTAATAGCAAGAAGGGATTGCTGCAGTCTGCTTCTTATTCTGACTGAGGCTCTTCAGATGAGCGAAGTACTTTTTTGAAGTTTTTTTCAAATTTTGCTCTAGGAACTAGCACACTATGCTTACATCCAACACACTTAATCCGGATATCCATTCCCATACGTATGATCTCCATCTCATTGCTTCCGCAAGGGTGTGGTTTCTTCATTTGTACGATGTCTCCAAGATCATAAATTTTACGCTCCACCTGATCCATCTCCTGTCTCATCATCTTCCCTTGATGCGGCACTCTCTAACTCAGCCATACGAACTGTTTCTTGATATTCGAGCGCTTGCCTTACATCCATCTGGATGTCACGCTGCACTGCATTATTCATATTCGGCAGACACTCGGCTACCACACGGATCACATACTCCGATGTTGTCATAGACTGAACCCCCATAACCTCAGGAACAGTCAGTACATTGGTGTTACGTTCTGGCAGGTCGCGTACAGCTTCTTTTACAAGCCGCATTGCTTCACCCAGTCGTTCTTCACCTTTCATCGGAATATCTACAACGGCTCTTGAGTTAGCCATTGAGTAGTTAGTAACTGTGGTGATTCCCCCGTTAGGAATAATATGAACTTCTCCAGTAAAACTAATAATCTTCGTTGTTCTTAAACCGATCATTTCCACTGTGCCTTTTAAGGTGCCCGTTTGGATAACATCCCCAACAGCGAATTGGTCTTCAAATATGATGAAAAAACCGGTTATCACGTCTTTAACTAAACTTTGTGCACCAAATCCAATGGCGAGTCCAAGTACACCAGCACTAGCTAACACGGGTGCTAGATCTACACCTAGTTGACTAAGAATAAGGAGCACCAGAATGAAGTTACATGCCATGGAGACTACATTTTTCAGAAGTTCCCCAACCGTATTCACTCTTCGCGTATTGAGTCGTATTCTTCTCTCCGAATCATTATTCAGTAAAGATTTATCAATAATTCCATGCAGTAATTTAATAACAATCCGTGTTAAAACAAATACAATAAGAATCTGTAATAGTGTACCTGCGTAGCCGATCCACATGTCGGCATCTGTGAACCAGTTCCATATACCATCTGTAATTTTTTGAACCCAGCTCACAGCTTCCTCAACTGTTTCTTCGACTTTTCCTGGTTCTTCTGTTGCATTGGTTGTGCCAGTCAATAACATTAGCGGCCAATCCACTCTTTACTCACCTCTTTAGTAAACGATCTCTATATGATTTCTATATACCCGGTCCCTTCTTTTCGAAAAATACCGCGCACTTCAACTTTCTCTGTCATGATAACATACTTTACTTTGTCCAGAAATTCCGCAGGGAACTGAATTGATAAAGCACAGCCTGCAGTTATCTCTTTCGGGGTAGGACAGGTATCAATCTCAACCTCCGCGTACTCTAGCAGCATTTCTGCATAAATCGCTTGCTGTGTTGAGTCAAAAGCTATCGTAAGCCACGTATCCACTTGAATACTCCTATCTATGATGGTCTAGTGAATTGAAGTATAAAAACCAGCATTCTTCCATATACTAATACTACTATTCCAAGCACGAAAGGAAGATAGTGCGTCTATGAATCGTAATCCTAAAGCTTTATCTTCACAGGACATGCCTGGCCTGAAAATACCTCATACAGATCCAGGTATTGCTTCAGCCATTGTCCATCGTTTACTATTCCATCTATTTCAGGCACCTGCCCATAAAGAAATTGTCATTGTTTGTATTGGAACCGATCGCTCAACAGGCGATTGTCTTGGTCCTCTTGTGGGTACTTCTCTATCCAAGCTAAAGAGCAGTCCCATTTACCATCTATACGGTACACTAGAAGAACCCGTTCATGCAATGAATTTACAAGATACACTTGATGTAATTTATTCCACACATGCTGACCCTTATGTTATTGGTATCGATGCTTGTCTTGGACAATCTTCTAGTGTAGGTTGCATTCAAGTATCCGCCGGACCGCTTCGCCCAGGAGCAGGTGTAAATAAAGAATTACCGCCGGTTGGCGATATCCATTTGACAGGTATCGTTAACGTCGGCGGCTTTATGGAGTATTTCGTGCTTCAGAATACTCGGCTTAGTCTGGTCGTTCGCATGGCAGAAGTAATCTCCCACAGTTTATATGATGCACTTACCGAATGGCATAAGCGTGTTACGCTTCTTGCTGTGCAAGAACAATAGCTTCTTTTTCTTCGTTTGATAGAGAATACGTTGACTCTCCCCCTTTTAGGGGCTTTGCATATACATAAGAACCATCCCGATTATATAACCCTGTTAGCACGAGTCCATCGCTCTGTTCGTTCAGCATGGCAACAGAAAAACTCAGATCTGTCCCCCGCTCTCCATATGCATTATAACGTTTTACTCCTATTTTCCCTTGGACTTGCTTCAACTTCGTAAGTGCCTTATTGATATCATCTTTATTCTCAGCCTGCATATCCTCGATAGCATCCATTTGAACTTTAAGCTGAAAAAGTAAGGACTCTAAATCTTCTACGCCTGTACTAGACATTAAGTTGTCATAGTTTTTACGAAGTTTACGCATCTTTACAGCTTGGACAATCATCATGATTAAAAGAACAAGAACAATTAACAGAGTTCCAAAAGTTATAATAGGCAATTGTTCCAGGATCAGTTCATTTATATCTGTCATTTATTGTTCCTACTCCTCTATTAATTAAGATCTACTGGCAAGATCGTGGACAGCTGCAAGCAGCGCCGACACTTCCGCCTCTGTTGAGTTTACACCAAAACTAGCTCTCACTGCTCCTCGATCTAAAGTTCCTGCACTTTCATGTGCTAGTGGGGTACAGTGAAATCCCGAGCGCACTGCAATACCATATTCTCGGTCAAGCCGGAAAGCTAAATCGGCAGAATCTACGTTTTCTATATTAAAAGATACAAGTCCACTTCTTGGGCATCCTTTTCTCGGGCCCAGAATATGTGCTCCTGGCACCTTTTCTAATCCCTCTATTAAATACTGAGATAACGACCACTCATGTTCATAGATATGATCGATCGATAAGGATAATACTTGCTCTATTCCTGCCGTTAAACCAGCATACCCCACCACGTTGGGTGTACCTGATTCATAACGGTCAGGTCTAACCGTCGGTTGCCCTATTGCTTCTGATTGGCTGCCTGTGCCTCCGTAAATTAGCGGCTTCACATCAAGATCGGGATGAATGTAAAGGCCTCCTGTTCCCTGCGGCCCAAGCAAACCTTTATGCCCGGGAAAAGCCAACAGATCAATCCCCATCTTTTCTACATCAATATGCAGGACTCCCGCACTCTGAGCAGCATCGACGAGCAAAGGGATTCCGTGTTTTCGAGTAACAGCACTAATCTCTTTCAATGGAAGAATACTTCCGAGCAGATTAGAACTATGTGTTACTGCAACTAATTTGGTGTGAGGACGAATTCGGTTCTCGAGCATATTCATAGATATTTGGCCTTCATCCGTAAGCGGAAGATAATCCACTTCAATCTGCCCAAGTGATTTTAAATATTCTAAAGGTCTTCTTACTGAATTATGTTCCATCATTGTTGTAATTACATGATCGCCGGGTTCCAAAATTCCTGTTATCGCTAAATTTAAGCTCATTGTAGTGTTAGAAGTAAGTACGATATCATTTGGATTATGAATCCTAAACAGCTTTGCAATAACACGGCGAGTATGAAATAATACCCGACTTGCGTTGACAGACATTTGATGACTTCCTCTGCCTGGGTTTGCACCTGCTGTTTCCATTGCTTGAAGCATCGCTTCTTTTACTGTTTCCGGCTTCGGCCACGAAGTAGCAGCATGATCCAAATATATGATTTTATCCATTCCCCTACTCCTCTACAAAAGAAAATGACATATCCTTTCTTCCTACCTGAGGTAAGAGGACGATATGTCATTACACTAAAGACTTACTTACCCATTACCCTCATATTCATGTGTATTGATGATAGGTTAGACATGTTGATCATTCAAGAAGTCCATTTATCTGAAGTAGTTCTAAAAGTCTCTCTAAATCCTGTTTGCTGTAGTAATTTAGTTCGATCTTTCCCTTTTCCTTATGATCCTTAATCTTTACCGTTGTCTTAAAATGATTCCGCAGACTTTCCTCAACTGTTTCAATGTAAGGGTCTCTTCTCTTCTGCTTAGACTTAGATTTACTTTCCTTCCCTTTACGATCCATCTGTTGAACAGCTTCTTCAAGTTCTCTAACGCTCCATTGCTTCTGGATACATTCCTCTGCTAGTTCTTTTATTACCTTTTGGTCCTTAAGGCCAACAATAGCTCTTGCATGCCCCATAGATAATGTTCCACGTGAAACATGATCTTTTACTTCCTCAGGTAAAGTTAACAACCGCAGAAAGTTAGCAATATGAGATCTTGATTTACCAACTTTCATAGACAGTTCTTCTTGAGTTAGAGAAAACTGATCCATAAGACCTTGATATGCTACAGCGACTTCCATTGCATTTAGGTTTTCACGTTGCAGGTTTTCAATAAGTGCAATTTCCATAACTTGCTGTTCGGAAAAGTTGCGAACTACAGCCGGTACCGTAGATTTACCGCAATACTCAGATGCACGAAAACGCCTCTCACCCGCTATAATTTCATACCCTTTAAGCACACTGCGAACAATAATCGGTTGAATAACTCCGTGCTGGCGAATAGATTCTGCCAGTTCTTTAATAGACTCTTCATCAAACGTTTTTCTAGGCTGATAAGGATTTGCGCGAAGCTGGCTGAGTGGTATTTCCACGATTTTGTCATCATCGTTGATCGAAAGCGCAGGTAGAATTGCGTCTAATCCTTTACCTAAACGCTTACTCATATGAAATCACTTCCTTTGCCAACTCTAGATAAACCTCAGCTCCTCTTGAGCGAGGATCATACGTAATAATAGATTGTCCATGTGATGGTGCTTCACTAAGTCTAATATTGCGTGGAATAATCGTTCTATAAACTTTTTGTTGAAAATACTTTTTGACTTCTTCTATAACTTGAATCCCAAGATTCGTGCGAGCATCAAACATAGTAAGCAATACACCTTCAATTTGAAGAGAAGTATTCAGATGTTTTTGTACAAGCCTAACTGTATTTAGGAGCTGACTTAAACCTTCGAGGGCGTAATATTCACACTGAATTGGAATAATAACAGAATCGGATGCAGTCAGTGAGTTAATGGTAAGCATCCCAAGTGAAGGAGGACAATCAATCAAAATATAGTCATACTCATGTTTGATCATCTGCAGAGATTTCTTCAGACGAACTTCACGAGAAATGGTAGATACAAGTTCAATTTCTGCTCCAGCAAGCTGAATTGTTGCGGGAATCAAATGGAGTCCCGGGATATTCGTTTCCACAATGGCTTCTTTAGGATGGATCTCTTCAATGAGCACATCGTAGATACAATAAGCAACATCTGCTTTATTAACACCCACACCGCTAGTTGTGTTGCCTTGGGGATCTATATCTACAAGAAGCACACGCTTGCCAAGTGAAGCTAGTCCTGCACCCAAATTAACAGAGGACGTGGTTTTACCTACTCCGCCCTTCTGGTTTGCTACGGCAATAATCTTTGACACTTTTTTCACCTCAGTATAGGAGTCATTCCTTAGGGGTACGAGATAATAGATATCGGCGCAATAGCTAGAATGAAGTAGATAGAAAAAGCGGCACCTGAGCCGCTGTATGTTCATTATTTACGTTTCGGAATTTGTATTACTATTTCATAATGATCTTCATGATCAGATTCTTTTGTTTTGATGTCGAGGCCCGAGTCTGACACCATATCAATGGATTGTCTAATTGTGTTCAAAGCGAGTCTAACATCTTTTGTAAAAGAAATCCGTTTAGACTTCTTAATCTTGGAAGACTCTTTGTAGAAAGCAACCCTTGCTTCCGTTTGTTTTACATTGAGTTCTTTAGTGATGATTTCCTCGAGAATTTTTAATTGGATCTCCAAACGATCTAGGGAAAGTAGTGCTCTCGCATGTCGCTCAGATATTTTCCGTTCCATAAGAGCCATCTTCACTTCTTCAGGTAGATGCAGCAAGCGAATTTTGTTTGCTATTGTGGATTGGCTTTTTCCAAGGCGCTGTGCCAGACTTTCTTGTGTTAACTGGTGCAAGTCGATCAACTTTTGATAGGCCACAGCCTCTTCAATCGCCGTCAGACCTTCACGCTGTAAGTTTTCGATAAGTGCTATGGAAGCTGCTTGGGAATCATTAAATTCACGTACAATAGCAGGGATATGTTCCATGCCAAGTTTCCTTACGGCACGCCAGCGTCTCTCCCCAGCAATGATTTCATATTGCCCGTTCCGAACGCGAACCACAATGGGCTGAATAACACCATGGGTTTTAATCGTTTGGCATAATTCTTCAATCTTCTCGTCATCAAAAATCGTACGGGGCTGATACGGGCTGCTCACAATTTCATCGATCGGAATTTGTTTTACTTCTTCCCCGTTACTGCGTTCCGTCAAACCAAACAACTTCGAAAATTGTTCTTTCATTCCGTAGATTACCACCTAAATTCAAAATAGTGCCGCTTAAGGCACTTTATTGACTGTTCTCTCTTCGATTCCGTGTTGCAACTAGGCTAAGCCGTCTTCTTTATGTATAGGATTATGTTCTATGACGTTTAGACTCAATCTGTACGAAGAAACTACTCCCTCTATTCTATCACTTTTTCTTCCATAATCCTATTGTTTGGCAGTGAATTTTATCTCATTTTAAGGAAAATTGACTTCTAGTATTTTCATCGCGTTTGTTGATTATGAGCCTTGTTTTTATACCGTTTTTAATACCTGTTTTTATGCAGATATAATGTTGTATTATTTCTTATTTTAAGGAAGATAGATTGCTTAAAATAAACAAAAAAAGGGAATGTTTCACGTGAAACATTCCCTTTTTATTATTTAACAAGTGGTGTCTTAAGTGGTGTTCCTGGTTTTCTAGGATACATCTTTGGTGTGTTAGCTATCTTACGGATTAAAATCATATGCCTTGCTGACTCTTCCACGGGTAATTGGAAAGCATGTGTTTCAATGAGTTTACCCTTTAACTCTTTTAAACTGTATGCCGCTTCTGTCAATTCTGCAGCAGGATCGCTACCCTTCATTGCTGCAAACATTCCGTCTTTACGAACAAAAGGTAGGCAGAATTCATTAAGTACTGCAAGCCTAGCAACAGCACGAGCTGTAACAAGATCATAATGATCCCGGTAACCTGCTTTTCTTCCGACCTCTTCTGCCCGGCCATGAATAAGTTCCACGTCTTGAAGTCCAAGAGCATCACAAAGATGTTGTAAGAACGTAATCCGTTTATTCAGAGAATCAATAATCGTCAGCTTTAAATGAGGAAAACAAATCTTAAGCGGAATACCCGGGAAACCTGCCCCAGACCCTATATCCGCGATGGTATTCACTTCGTCCATTCCTACATAGAAAGCAAGTGACACAGAATCATAAAAGTGTTTTGTATATACTTGCTCTCTCTCAGTGATACCCGTTAGATTCATTTTCTCATTCCAAGATACGAGCTCTTTATAATAAATCTCAAATTGATCTAACTGCTTCTCGCTAAGCTCAATCTGATGTTCTGCTAAGCGTTCTTGCAATTCCTTCTGTATATGATCCATTGTTACCCCCTAGATGCAGTAACCCGATTATAATGTTCTAGATAAACGAGCAATATTGAAATATCTGCCGGTGTTACACCCGAAATCCGGGAAGCTTGACCGATAGAGATGGGACGGATTTTTTCAAGCTTCTGTTTCGCTTCTATTGCCAAACCATGAATCTCATTGTAATTGATGGTATCTGGAATTTTCTTTTTCTCCATTTTCATCAGACGTTCTACATGAGTGAGTTGCTTCTCAATATAACCTGCATATTTAATTTGGATTTCGACTTGTTCCTTCATCTCTTCATTTAGATCATAAGGAGAAGGTGAGATTCTCTCGATAAAAGAATAATTCACTTCCGGACGTCTCATTAAGGTAAGAAGGGAAATTCCATCTTGCAAAGGCGTTGACTCTATACTTGCTAGAAGTTCATTCACTTCTGATGGGCGAGTACGAGTAGTACGCAAGCGTTCGATCTCCTGCTCTACTTTTTCCTTTTTATTAAGGAATTTAGCATAACGTTCATCTGTCACAAGTCCAATCTCGTGTCCAAGTGGAGTAAGTCTCATGTCTGCATTGTCATGACGCAAAAGCAGTCGATACTCAGCCCGCGAAGTAAGCAGACGGTAGGGCTCATTCGTACCTTTCGTCACCAGATCATCAATAAGAACACCGATGTATCCTTGCGAACGATCTAGAACAACTGGTTCTTTTCCTTGTGCTTTACGAGCTGCATTGATTCCAGCCATAATCCCTTGACCAGCTGCCTCTTCATAACCAGAAGTTCCGTTAATTTGTCCTGCAGTAAACAACCCTGGAAGACGCTTCGTCTCAAGCGAAGGAAGAAGCTGCGTCGGCACCATAGCGTCATATTCGATGGCATAGCCATTACGCATCATCTGAACATTCTCAAGTCCTGGAACGGAGCGCAATACTTCTAATTGCACATCTTCAGGTAAGCTGGTAGACAAACCTTGAACATAATATTCTTTGGTGTTTTTGCCTTCGGGTTCTAGGAAAATTTGGTGTTTTGGTTTATCACTAAAACGAACAATCTTGTCTTCAATGGAAGGACAATAACGTGGTCCCGTACCTTCAATTACACCTGAGAACATGGGAGCACGATGCAGATTATCTGTTATAATCTGATGTGTTTCAGCTGAAGTGTACGTTAACCAGCATGGCAATTGTTCATTGTCTGAGCTTTCCGTCTCATAGGAGAAAAACTTAGGAATATCGTCTCCTGGTTGAATTTCTGTTTTACTGAAATCGATGGTATCCTTATGCACCCGAGGTGGAGTCCCTGTCTTGAAACGTACAAGTTCGAAACCAAGCTCTTTAAGATGATCAGATAACTTAATCGAAGGCTGCTGATTGTTTGGCCCGCTCTCATACATCAGTTCACCCATAATTACTTTACCGCGTAAGTACGTTCCTGTTGTAAGTACAACTGATTTAGCACGGTATTCTGATCCTGTCTGTGTAACGACACCGACACACTCTCCATTTTCCACGATCAAACGCTCTACCATGCCTTGGCGCATCGTAAGATTTGGTTCCATTTCTAACGTTTCTTTCATGGTGTGCTGGTAAGAAAATTTATCTGCCTGCGCTCGAAGCGCATGTACTGCTGGACCTTTACCTGTATTGAGCATTCTCATTTGAATAAATGTTCGGTCTGTATTTCGGCCCATTTCTCCACCTAGGGCGTCAATTTCACGGACTACATGGCCTTTTGCTGGTCCCCCAATCGATGGATTACATGGCATAAATGCGACCATATCCAGATTAATAGTGACCATCAGCGTTTTACAGCCCATACGAGCTGCAGCAAGAGCTGATTCGACACCAGCATGACCTGCACCAACGACAATTACATCGAATGTACCGCCATCAAATCCCATCGTGCCTTCCTCCTTGTTTCAGGGATCTCTCCCTGTAATTTATACTGCTGTATTGAAACGAAATCAGAACCTCACTGTTCTGGATTTCTTATCAAGTTCATTTCTGGGCGCTTATACAAAGCACTAAATTCCATTATATCAAAAAACACGGGGATTCCATAAGACTTGATTCCATTGATTCAAATCATTTCAAATGATAAATCTATAATGAATCCCGTGGATCTCATCAATATATCTCTTTATTTCCCTAAACAAAACTGGGAGAAAATCTGATCAATTAGAGCATCATGCGCAGTGTCTCCAACAATCTCACCGAGCTGCTCCCAGGCTAATCTCACATCAATTTGGATCATATCAATTGGGATGAACTGTTCTGCAGCGTCATAAGCATCCTGTAAAGATTGCTTCGCTTTTTTCAGAAGAGAGATATGCCGTACATTACTTACATAAGTGAGATCTGCTGATTCTAATTGCCCGCTAAAGAATAATTTCGATATTGCTTCTTCAAGCAGGTCAATACCTTCTTCTGCTTTTACAGACATCGGTACGATTAATTCGGGATCAATATACCGTTCTAATATGTCCCGGTCAATCTTGGTTGGTAGATCCATTTTATTCAGAATAACAATAGCCTGTCTGCCTTTAATTTGCTCCAAAAGTTCGAGCTCATCCTCATGCAGCGGTTCTCCCGCATTTACTACCATAAGAATCAGGTCTGCTTCTGTAAAAGCGGTGCGAGATCGCTCCACACCAATCTTCTCAACAACATCCATTGTTTCCCGAATACCCGCTGTATCGAGCAATTTTAAAGGAATATTATTAATAGTCACAAACTCTTCTATGACATCGCGAGTTGTCCCTGGAATATCTGTGACGATCGCACGGTTATCTTGAGCCAGTGTATTAAGGAGAGAAGATTTTCCTACATTAGGTCTTCCAACGATAGCAGTGGTAATTCCTTCTCTTAATATTTTCCCTTGTTCTGCTGTTTTTAACAGCTTATCAATTTCGTTCATCACATGAGACGATTTTTCTTTGATAAATTCAGAAGTGAGTGATTCTACGTCATGCTCTGGATAATCAATATTCACTTCAATATGTGCCATTGTTTCCACAAGGGTATAACGAAGGTCACGTATTTTTGCAGAGAGAGATCCCCCTACTTGTTTTAAAGCAACAGAAAAAGCGCGATCTGACTTAGAACGAATGAGATCCATAACACCTTCGGCTTGAGACAAGTCAATTCTTCCATTCAAAAAGGCCCTTTTGGTAAACTCGCCTGGTTCTGCTACTCGGATATCCAGCATAAGCAGTAGATCCATAATTCGTTTAACGGAGATCACACCACCGTGGGAACTAATCTCTACCACATCTTCTGTGGTGAAGGAACGTGGGGCTCTCATCACTGTGACAAGTACCTCTTCCACTTTTTCTTGTGTCTGTGGGTTGATAATATGTCCATAATGAACGGTATGAGATTCCGCTTGTTCGAGTGGTGTTTTACTTTTTACAATCTTACCTACTTCTTTGATTGCATCTGGACCACTGACCCGAATGACAGCAATCCCCGCTTCACCTACAGCTGTAGAAATAGCTGCTATTGTATCACTAATCATCTGTATTCACCTTCCCGTATCCTTGCTTATGATCTATATTCAAGTTATCAAGACTGTTATTTTCATTATTAACTGAATCAATTTCATAATACCTTCGTTGGTTTAATCAGATCTATATATAGATCAAAATGGTTTTATTGTATATATATAGATACTAATTTCCTGTTTTAGTGAGTTATGAAAAGAATTCAACTAGATTCAGGCTGCGTACCCTGATTACGAAAAAAGCAATGGCTTCTGCACGGGGCAGGAAGCCATTGCGTAATCGCATGAAATCACATTATGCTTATTTAAGTGTAATAACCACTCTGCGGTTAGGCTCTTCGCCCTTGCTGATTGTATTCACCTGACGATGATTCTGAAGTTTAGCATGTATCACCTTGCGCTCCTGGGAAGGCATGGGTTCAAGGACCACTTCTTTTCCCGTGCGAACCACCTGTGAAGCCAATCGGTCAGCAAGTTCTTCGAGTGTCTTGCGGCGTCTTAATCGAAAGTTCTCCGCATCAAGAATAATCCGTACGAAACTGCTTGAGTGTTTGTTTGCCACAATATTCGTTAAATATTGCAAAGCATCTAAAGTTTGGCCTCTACGTCCAATAATAAGACCAAGGTCTTCTCCGGTAATGTTGAATATCTTACCATCCCTGCTTTTTTTGATCTCAATCTCAACATCAAGACCCATACCCGCAGCTGCTTCTTTCACAAAATTGCTCGCTTCAACATATGGATCTACATCATTAGATATATTCGTATCTAATTCCGTTGAGCTTGAAGATGTAAGCTCAGAAGTACGGATCAGAGCAGAATCGGGCTCGTTTTGAAAAGATTCTTCTGCCTGTTTTGGCTTAAGTGTCAATTCTACTTTGGCTGGCTTAACACCAATGAGACCTAAAAAACCCCTGGATGGCTGTTCTAAGACGTTTAACGTAACCAGATCTCGACTGACACCAAGCTTAGCCAGTCCTTGATCTACAGCATCTTCTATCGTTTTACCTGTCACAATGACGGTGGTCATATGGAACGCCGTGCCTCCTTTGCCACTTCCTGATCTGATAAACCGGACAATCAATGATTTATATTATTTTTTCTTCTTTTTCTTTTTCTTCTTCGCTTGAGAACCTGCACCGTTCGTAGTTGCCATTCCAGCTTGTCTCTTTTTAGAGGAGCTCTTTGTTCCTTCCACATTGGCAGCAGCTACATGCTTGTCGTTGTTGCGATAGAGGAAGAAGTTTTGAATAATGGTATAGATGTTCGAGTAGAACCAGTAGAGCGGCAATGCCGAAGCAAACTGGTAGGACATAATGAACATCAAGATTGGATATACCCAAAGCATAAACTGCATAGGTCCTTGCTGCTGTGATGGATTTTGTTTCATCATGTACCATGTTTGGAAGAACATAGATGCAGCTACGAGCACAGGAAGTATAAACAATTTATCTGGGGAACCAAGTTCCATCCATAAGAAAGTGTGCTGATTAATATTTGAGTTATAGAGAATCGAGTTATAAAGAGCGATATAGATAGGCATCTGGATAATCAGAGGCAAACAACCCGCCATTGGATTGACTTTATGCTCTTGGAATAGCTTCATCGTTTCCGCTTGAATTTTTTCAGGGGTATCCTTGTATTTCGTTTGGATTTCCTTGATAAGCGGTTGAATCTTTTGCATGTTTCTTGAACTTTTAACTTGTTTAATAGTAAGTGGAAGAATTAACGTACGAACAATAATAACCAGTACGAGGATTGCCAATCCATATTCTCCACCAAACAGCTTAGCTAATGAATCTAAAGATAATGAGAACCAATAAACAACATTACTTTTCCAAAAAGAATCACTGTTTCTGAGGTCTTCTGTGGTAACATGAGCTGTATTCGCAGATGTACAACCCGATAGTACAGCAACTAAAGCAATTACAGCGATCAGGAGAATCCACTTTTTCCCCTTCATTGACTTGAGTCGTGACACTTGATAACCCCTCTCTTAACCTATCCATTCCACCGTAAATAATACCATAAGTAGAAGAACAAAGAAAACGCTATTTCGAGCGCTTTTCTGCCTTGAGCAGCGAAGCTTTACGCAAGACATGAAGTAGACTTTTCTCCATCTCTTTGTAGCTCATTGAAACTGCTCCCTTTCTTACGATAAATATGAGATCCATATTCTCAACAATTTCGGCTTCATGATGTCGAATAATTTCTTTAATCATTCTTCGCATGCGATTGCGGACAACCGCATTTCCTATTTTTTTGCTGCAAGATACGCCGACACGAAACTGCTCGACATCCTTGCGACGCAATCCATATACCACAAACTGATAGTTTGCTTGAGACTTACCATAACGGTATACGCGACTAAAGTCGGCACGGTTTCGTAAACGTAATCTTTTATGCAATGATCTCTTCTCCTTGCTAAGACGCGTCTCTATAATAATGAACGCATTGTTTCATCCTAAAAATAAGTATGGACGATCGTAGGAAGCTATAAACACTCCCCTATTTAAAATAGAATTTCTTGTTTAAGAAAAAAAGACCACCGTAGTGGTCTTCATGCACGCATTACGCACTGAGTACTTTTCTGCCTTTAAGACGGCGGGCTGCCAGAACTTTACGGCCGTTTTTCGTGCTCATTCTTTTCCGGAAACCATGGTTCTTCTTACGTTTGCTAACATTCGGTCTAAATGTTGGTCTCATGTATTGCACCCCCTTAAAAGGAATCCTGTACAGATTGAACTACCTAGTAGTACATATAAACTGTTTATTTGCATAGCGCAATCTATAACGATATCTTAATTTAATCATTTTCATCAACACAGAAAATGCCTTTATATATTTAACCACGTACAAGTCAAAAAGTCAACTGAACTACATTATATCCCAATTCTATATCTTTAGATCCTGTTGTCCACATTTTTTATCAGTTATTGCATCTTCTCGCGAGTTATACACATGTGGATAGATGAAGTGAGCTTATTCTACCATTTTTCTTCTACTATATGGCTGCCATATAACTTGATTTGAACACCCCGTAATCACACCGAGCAAATCTGCATACGGAGTATTTCGATTTTAACCGTGATTCAATTTACTCCTAATGTTTATATGTATAAAATATATCCCTTCTATATAAGGTCATCTATAGCCAACTCTCTAACTAACCGTTTACAAAATGTTCACAGTTGAGTTAGGATAGTGGTATCAATAACTTGTATACAAGTATACATGGATGAAGTTTTCTCATTTATTGCCGACTAACACTATGATTCGTTATCATGAAGTTAAAAGAAGTTTAGTGTAATGAATAGGAGAGTTATATGATGCGTTATCCTTCTGCTTGGCTACAAGGCAATTCTTTAGGAGAGTTAATTGTAAGCGATTTACGTTTGCAAATTATTGATGGTACGATCGCCAGGGGAGAAATATTATCCGAGAATAAAATTGCTGCTCAGTTTAAAAGCAGTCGTTCCCCTGTAAGAGAAGCATTTAAAACGCTTTCAAACGAGGGGTTGATTAGCTTAGAGCGGATGGGTGCCGTCGTTCTTGGACTAAGCTCAAAAGATAAGGACGAGCTATATGATGTAAGGTACCTGATTGAAAGTTTTGTTCAAGCGAATTTAGCAAAGCAACTGCCTTGTGATCTGTTAACTAAACTACAGCAAATCATCGATAAAATGGAACTTGCCATGAGACATTCCGATTTTATTGAATTTGCTTATCTTGATTTCCAGTTTCATGAGACGATTATTATCGAAGCAAATCATACGCGAATTCTCCATCTTTGGAAAAGTATTCGGCAGATTATTATGACGTTGCTTTTACTTACAACTGAAGAGATTTTCTCCCATGGCGAAGAACGGATCAAAGCTGTCATTCAAAAACACCATCAATTAATGAAAGGTCTTGCATCCAAAGACCCTGAGATTGTAGCAAATGAAGTCAGGATCTACTTTACTGATTCACGACAAACACTCCATAAAACTTTTTAGAGATGTTTTTAGTTGCAATCCGTTTCATAATACCTTTTGTTGCTTCGGCAAGACGATATATTGGTAAAAGTGGTTCCTAATTTTTAGAGCTGCAATTTATCGTCTTTATAAGTTATGAAATCGATTACTCATACTGCTTATATTCAAGAGACTGGTGCAAAATATGTGCTTTCTCTCTCCTAAAAGTTGTCGACAAGTATACAAATTGGCGATATGCCAAATAACAGAGATTTTTGTAAGCGCACTTATTTCTAAATAGAGGATCCCTCCTCTACTATAATTCCCATCAAAAAGGAGAACATTCATCATGGAAAGTATCTTTGGCCTTAGTCATACAGCAACAATGCTGGTTTGGACTCTTCTCACTATCGTATTTTTAGTTATACTTATTTCCAAGTACAAATGGAATCCGTTTGTATCACTTTTGATCGCCGCATTGATTTTGGGCCTTCTCACCGGCATGAATACACAAGATGTTGTAACATCAATAACAAGCGGAGTTGGCGGAACCCTCGGTACGATTGCCATTGTGATCGGGCTGGGTACAATGCTAGGTAAAATGATGGCAGAGTCCGGCGGGGCAGAACGAATCGCCACTACTCTCGTTGATCGTTTTGGATTAAAACGGGTCCACTGGGCCATGATGATTGTTGGTTTTATTGTGGGTATTCCTGTATTTTTTGAAGTGGGTCTAATTCTTCTTATTCCGATTGTATTCACAGTAGCAAGAAAAACAGGTTTATCTATTCTGAAGATCGGGATCCCAATTTTGGCGGGACTTTCTACTGTACATGGACTTGTCCCTCCTCACCCTGCGCCTATGATTGCTATTGAGGCATTTGGTGCTAACTTAGGACAAACCATTATGTATTCTCTTATAGTGGGACTGCCGACAGCAGCAATTGCTGGTCCTGTATTTGCTAGCTTTATTAGCAAAAGAGTCCATGTAGCTCCGGCAACCGAACTTGCAGAACAATTTTCATTAAAAAGCGAACGTGAACTTCCCGGTTTTGGTATTACGTTGTTTACGATTTTACTGCCAGTTATCCTGATGCTGGCTGGATCCATCGCACTGATTGTAGATCCGGAAGGTGTTCATGGTTTCTCTCATTTTCTTGAGTTTATTGGTAATGAGGTTATTGCCCTTCTTATTTCAGTGGTCTTTGCTCTCTTTTCTCTTGGGTTTGCCCGGGGATTCAACAAAAACGAAATTTCTAAGTTTACCAGTGAATGTCTTGCACCAACAGCAAGTATAATTCTAATCATCGGTGCAGGTGGTGCTTTTAAACAAGTACTTATTAATAGTGGTGTCGGTGCAGCTATTGCAGAACTCGCTACGAGTATGCATATCAATATCATATTATTCGCTTGGCTTGTTGCCGCTCTCATTCGTGTAGCAACAGGATCAGCTACTGTCGCGATGACAACTGCTGCTGGTATTGTTGCTCCTGTTCTCGCACTTTCCCCAGGGGCTAGTGTAGAACTTGTGGTTCTTGCAACAGGAGCAGGATCCGTTTTCCTATCCCATGTAAATGATGCGGGATTCTGGATGATTAAAGAATTTTTCAATATGACGGTACCTCAAACCCTTAAAACATGGTCTGTCATGGAAAGTTTACTTTCTGTTGTTGCACTTGTCCTGATTTTATTGCTAAATCTAGTTATTTAACTGCCACTCCTACCTCTATTAATGGTTGGAATAGCTTATAGAAAGAAGGCCTCTAAATATGAACTCATATATGATCGGCATTGATATTGGAACAACAAGTACAAAAGCAGTGCTTTTTGAGAAAAATGGAATGGTTATAGCAAAGGCGAGTGAGGAGTACCCTCTTCTCACGCCTGTTCCAGACTCAGCTGTACAGAATCCAGATGAAATCATGTCTGCTGTAATCCATACAGTCAAATCGATAATGGTAGAAAGCGGGATCTTACCAGAGCAGGTTTTATTCGCCTCTTTTAGCTCTGCTATGCACAGCCTTATCGCTATGGATGCAAGCGGACTTCCCCTCACACCATGTATCACTTGGGCGGATAATCGAAGCAATGTATGGGCACGGAAATTAAAAGAAGAGATGAACGGGCATGAAATATATCGTAGAACAGGAACACCGATTCATCCTATGTCCCCTTTATCTAAGCTGATCTGGCTAAGAAATGACCAAAAAAGTATTTTTGATCAAGCAGCGAAGTTCATATCTATTCGGGAATATGTTACCTTAAGACTGTTCAATCAATATGTGGTAGACCATTCGATTGCTTCCGCTACCGGACTGTTTAATTTGCAGCAGCTGGATTGGGACCAAGAAGCACTTGAAATAGCAGGTATCACTCCTGAACATTTATCTCAGCTGGTTCCTACTACACATGTGCTGACAGGCCTTGATCCTTTTTATGCAAAAGAAATGGGATTAAGCCCTTCTACCCCATTTGTTGTAGGAGCAAGTGATGGAGTACTCTCCAATCTTGGGGTAGGAGCCATCCACCCAGGAGAGGTTGCTGCTACGATCGGTACAAGCGGTGCAATCCGTACCGTTGTAGATAAGCCGGTCACGGATGTAAAGGGCCGTACTTTCTGCTATGCCCTAACTGAGAACCACTGGGTGGTCGGAGGACCTGTGAATAACGGAGGCATGATCTTCCGTTGGGTACGTGATGAAATGGCTGCGTCAGAAATAGAAACGGCAAAAAGACTTGGAATCAGCTCCTATGATGTACTCACCCGGATTGCTGAGCGAGTAGCTCCTGGAGCAGACGGTCTACTATTCCACCCCTATTTATCAGGTGAAAGAGCTCCACTGTGGAATCCAGATGCAAAGGGATCATTCTTCGGTCTTACGCTGCAACATAAAAAAGAACACATGATCCGCGCTGTATTAGAAGGTGTTATTTTCAATCTCTATACCGTTCTGCTTGCCATGAAAGAACAAATGGGACAACCAAGCCGAATTTTAGCTACTGGCGGATTTGCTCGTTCTCCGCTATGGCGGCAGATGATGGCCGATATTTTTGATCAGGAAGTTGTTGTGCCAGAGAGCTTCGAAAGCTCTTGTCTGGGAGCGGTAGTCCTTGGACTATACGCAACAGGCCATGCAGATTCCCTAGAAGTCGTTACAAACATGGTTGGAACAACGCATGCACACTCTCCTAATCAAGATCAGGTCGATATCTATCAAGAGCTGCTTCCGATTTTTATCCGTATCTCTCGTAAGCTTACAGAAGAGTATGAGGACCTGGCCAAGTTTCAACGTAAGTATATCTCTGCTACGAGCTAAGTTCTCCTTTATTTATAGCAAAATCAAAGAGCCGGTCATTCTGACCGGCTCTTTTTGGTCTGTTCGTAATTAAAATGTCGCCACGTGTAGTATTGCTAATTAAGATCAACTTTCCCCCCGATTTACAATTCCTTTTATTACGTTTTTCAGTTATCCACAGAGAAAAGAAGCCTCAAGTGACTCTTCATCTTCCCCCTTATCCAACATCAACTGATAATTTATAAGCACAACCTGTGAATAAATGATTTCAGATTTTTAATGATCCTGTCAAAAACTAAACAATTTATAAACAATATGTAGTGTTGTGATTAAAAATTATACACAAGTTATTGAATTTGTGGATAAAATCCTGAGATACGTTGAAATATAAGACTTCTTTTGCTATGATTATATTGCTTTTGGATGTGAATAGATGTTTCAATCCATAATATTATCAACAGCCTGTGGATAAAGTTGTGAACAATTTTCCGTTGTTCCTTCTTTTTTTGTTTAGCGTCCTATGGACATTGGGGATAAATTCTACAATATAAATTTTTTTTCGACATTCCACTCATGGCACTGGGCCACATTTGGAAGATTAAAAGGAGTGACAGTCT